>JAWWOL010000220.1:0-5428 GCA_033851695.1 Frankiales bacterium | reverse complement strand
TGGGTGGCACCGTCGGCGACATCGAGTCGTTGCCGTTCCTCGAGACGATCCGGCAGGTGCGCAACGAGGTCGGCCGGGCCAACTGCTTCTTCCTGCACGTGTCGCTGGTCCCGTACATCGGGCCCTCGGGCGAGCTCAAGACCAAGCCCACTCAGCACTCGGTGGCGGCGCTGCGCACGGTCGGCATCCAGCCCGACGCGGTGGTCTGCCGCTCCGACCGGCCGATCCCGGCGAGCCTCAAGCGCAAGATCAGCAGCATGTGCGACGTCGACGAGGAGGCCGTGGTCTCGGCCGCCGACGCGCCGTCGATCTACGACATCCCCAAGGTGCTGCATGCCGAGGGACTGGACGCCTACGTCGTACGCCGCCTCGGGCTGCCGTTCCGCGACGTCGACTGGAGCCGCTGGGACGACCTGCTGCGCAGGGTCCACCAGCCGGCGCGGACCGTCACGGTCGCGCTGGTCGGCAAGTACGTCGACCTTCCGGACGCCTATCTGTCGGTCACCGAGGCCCTGCGGGCCGGCGGTTTCGGCAACGACTGCAAGGTCGTCATCCGCTGGGTGACCTCCGACGACTGCGAGACCGCCGAAGGTGCCGCCACCGCGCTCGACGGGGTCGACGGCGTGCTCGTCCCCGGCGGCTTCGGCGTGCGGGGCATCGAGGGCAAGCTCGGCGCGCTGCGCCACGCCCGCGAGCACGGCGTACCGACCCTGGGGCTGTGCCTCGGCCTGCAGTGCATGGTGATCGAGGCCGCGCGTCACCTGGCCGGGCTCGAAGGCGCCGGCTCGGCGGAGTTCGACCCGGCCACACCCCACCCGGTCATCGCGACGATGTCAGACCAGCGCGACGTCGTTGCCGGCGAGCGCGACATGGGCGGCACCATGCGCCTGGGTTCCTACCCGGCCAAGCTGCTCGAAGGGTCGATCGTCCGCGAGGCCTACGGCGAGCCGTGGGTGGACGAGCGGCACCGGCACCGCTACGAGGTCAACAACGGATATCGCAAGCAGCTGGAGGACGCCGGTCTGGTCTTCTCCGGCACCTCGCCCGACGGCCGACTGGTCGAGTACGTCGAGCTCCCGCGTGAGGTGCACCCGTTCTACGTCGGCACCCAGGCGCACCCCGAGTTCAAGAGTCGCCCGACCCGGCCGCACCCGCTGTTCATGGGGTTCATCGCCGCCGCGATCCAGTACGCCGAGGACAAGAGCGGGCGGCTGCCGTGGGACCTGGCCGATGAGGCTCCCAGGCCGCTGCCGACCGTCGCCCACATCGGCTGAGCGGGTGGCTGCCGAGCTGCCCGCATCGCAGGTCGTCGACCAGCCCGGGAGCTTGCCGGTGCGTTCGACCATCCCGCGGTTCTCCGGCCACGTGATCGACGTCCGTACCGACCTGGTCGAGATGCCCGACGGGGCCACCGTCGAGCGCGACATCGTCGTCCACCCCGGCGCTGTCGGCGCCATCGTGCTCGACGAGCAGGAGCGGGTGCTGCTCGTGCGGCAGTACCGCCACCCTCCGGGCCGGATGCTGTGGGAGCCGCCGGCCGGGCTGCTCGACACCGACGCCGACGGGCAGGCTCCGTACGAGAACGCCGCCCGCGAGCTCTACGAGGAGGCGGGGTTCCGCGCCACCGAGTGGCTGGTGCTCGTCGACCTCTTCACCTCGCCCGGTATGTCCGACGAGGCGGTCCGGATCTACCTCGCCCGCGGGGTCAGCGCCGTGGCCCAGGACGAGCGGCACCTCGGCCGGCACGAGGAGGCGGACATGCCCTGGGCCTGGGTGCCCCTGGACGACGCGGTCGGCAAGATCCTGGCAGGGGAGCTGCACAACCCGCTCGCGGTGAGCGGGGTCCTGGCCGCAGCCGCGGCCCGCGCCCGCGGGTTCGACACGCTCCGGCCTGCGAATGCGCTGTGGCCCGAGCGGCCCTGACCTTAGACTCGGCTCACGGGGATCTACCGCAGGCGCTAGTCCACCCGTGACGCCGACGCTCCCAAGGAGACGTGCATCGCTGTGAAGATTGGAATCCCCCTCGAGATCAAGGACCACGAGTACCGCGTGGCCATCACTCCGGCCGGCGTCCACGAGCTGGTCACCCGTGGCCACAGCGTGGTCGTCGAGCACTCAGCCGGTGTCGGTTCGTCCATCCCGGACGCGGACTTCGTCAATGCCGGCGCCTCCATCCTCGGCACCAATGACGACGTGTGGGAGCAGGCCGACCTGATCCTCAAGGTCAAGGAGCCGCAACCCAGCGAGTACAAGTTCATGCGGCCGGACCAGATCCTGTTCACCTACCTGCACCTGGCCGCCTCGCTCGAGTGCACCGAGGCCCTGATCAAGTCCGGCACCACCGCCATCGCGTACGAGACCGTGCAGCTGCCGGACGGTTCGCTGCCGCTCCTGGCGCCGATGTCCGAGGTGGCCGGCCGGCTGGCGCCGCAGGTCGGTGCCCAGACCCTGATGCGGGCCGAAGGCGGCCGCGGCGTCCTCATGGGCGGCGTGTCCGGGGTCTACGCGGCCAAGGTCGTCGTCATCGGTGCGGGCGTCTCGGGCATGAACGCCGCGGCCATCGCGCTCGGCATGCAGGCCGAGGTGCTGCTGCTCGACCGCAACATCCAGCGGCTGCGGTCGGCGGACGCCATCTACCAGGGGCACCTGCAGACCGTCGCCTCCAACGCGTACGAGGTCGAGAAGGCGTGCCTGGACGCCGATCTGGTCATTGGCGCGGTCCTGGTGCCCGGCGCCAAGGCGCCGATCCTGGTCAGCGACGACCTGGTCTCCCGGATGCGGCCGGGCAGTGTGCTGGTCGACATCGCGATCGACCAGGGCGGCTGCTTCGAGTCCAGCCGACCGACCACGCACTCGAACCCGACGTTCAAGGTGGCCGAGTCGATGTTCTACTGCGTGGCCAACATGCCGGGCGCGGTCCCGCACACGTCGACCTACGCGCTGACCAACGTCACGCTGCCCTATGTGACCGAGATCGCCGACCGCGGCTGGCGCGCGGCGGCCCGTGCCGATGCGTCCCTGGCTCTGGGCCTCAACGTGGTCGGGGGACAGGTCTGCTACCCGCCTGTCGGCCAGGCCCACGGGTTCGACGTACAGCCGCTGGCCGACGTCTTGAGGTGAGCAGCTCCAGCACGACCGGCGAGCGGCCCGGGACCGAGATCGCGCCCGGGCTCTCGTCGGCGGTCCAGACCTACCTCGACCATCTCGCGGTCGAGCGCGGCCTCGCCGGCAACACCCTGACCTCCTACCGCCGCGACCTTCGTCGCTATGTCGCGGGCCTTACCCGGCGAGGCGTCGTCGACCTGGCCGGTGTCACCGAGCCGGACGTGGCGGCCTTCCTCGCCGACCTGCGCGGTGGTGACGACGCGCACCCTCCGCTCGCCGCCTCCTCGGCGGCGCGGGCGGTCGTCGCCGCCCGCGGGCTGCACCGGTTCGCCGTACGGGAGGGGCTGGCGACCGTCGACCCGTCCAGCGACGTGCGCCCTCCGACCCCGCCCCGGCGGTTGCCCAAGGCGATCTCGGTGGACGACGTCGATCGCCTGCTCGCGGCGACCGGGGTCGAGCAGACGCCGACCTCGCTGCGCGACCGGGCCTTGCTGGAGCTGTTGTACGCAACGGGCGCGCGCATCTCCGAAGCCGTCGGCCTTGCCGCCGACGACCTCGACCTGGAGTCACGGGTGGTCCGGCTGGCCGGCAAGGGGGGCAAGCAGCGGCTCGTCCCCATGGGGACGCTGGCCCGCGACGCGGTCGAGGCCTATCTCGTACGGGGCCGGCCGGACCTTGCCGCAGCGGGCAAGGGCACGCCGGTTCTGTTCCTGAACGCCCGCGGCGGCCCGCTCTCACGGCAGAGCGCGTGGACGATCCTGCGGACCGCAGCTGTCCGAGCCGGGCTGACCGGCGACCTGTCACCGCATACGTTGCGGCACTCGTTCGCGACCCACCTGCTCGAGGGAGGGGCCGACGTCCGGGTCGTGCAGGAGCTGCTGGGCCATGCCTCGGTGACGACGACCCAGGTCTACACGCTGGTCACGGTGGACACGTTGCGCGAGGTCTACGCGGCGGCCCACCCCCGCGCCCTCGGCTGATCGTCCGCGGCGCGCCGGGGAGGGTCGCCATACCGTTGTGTCTCCGTGTAGCATCGGCCACTGGTCGGCAGAGCGGTCAATCGATGTCACTACATGTCGACAAAGCGCGTATCGCAGTTCGTTGAGAGCACGGCCCAGCCCGGGAGGCGCGAGCATGGCGGATGCAGCTGCACGGCAGGACGACGCCGAGCCGGGGGAGCAGGTCGATCCCGGGGACCCGCTCGCCACTCCCATCGGCCGCACCCGGCGCAAGCCGGTGGCCGTGACCGCCGGCCAGATGGGCCCGACCGGCCGACTGCTGCCCGAGATCCCCGAGCCGGCCGCGCTGCACGATCACGGACCGGCCCGCATCCTCGCGATGTGCAACCAGAAGGGCGGGGTCGGCAAGACTACGACGACCATCAACCTGGGCGCAGCACTGGCTGAGATCGGCCGGCGGGTGCTCCTCGTCGACTTCGACCCCCAGGGAGCGCTGTCCGTCGGCCTCGGCGTCAACCCGCTGCAGCTCGACCGGACGGTCTACAACCTGCTGATGGACGCGAACATCAACGTCGACGACATCCTGCTCAAGACCGGCGTCGCGGGGCTCGACCTGCTGCCGAGCAACATCGACCTGTCCGCCGCCGAGGTGCAGCTGGTGGGCGAGGTGGCCCGCGAGCAGACCCTGGCCCGGGCGCACGCGCCGATCGTCGGCGACTACGACGTCATCCTCATCGACTGCCAGCCCTCGCTCGGCCTCCTCACGGTCAACGCCCTGACCGCGGCTCATGGCGTGCTCATCCCGCTCGAGTGCGAGTTCTTCGCGCTGCGGGGAGTCGCCCTGCTCATCCAAACGATCGAGAAGGTCAAGGAGCGACTTAACCCTCAACTCGAGGTTGAGGGAATTCTTGCCACCATGTATGACGCTCGCACCACGCATGGGCGTGAGGTCCTCGCCCGCGTGGTGGAGGCCTTCGGCGACACCGTGTTCCACACCGTGATCAACCGGACCGTCCGCTTCCCGGAGACGACCGTCGCCGGCGAGCCGATCACCACCTATGCCCCGGCGTCCTCTGGGGCCACTGCCTACCGCGATCTCGCGAAGGAGGTGCTTGCCCGGTGTCTCGCCGCGTGAGCCTGCCCGGTGCCGCTGAGCTGTTCCGGGTCACCGGGGACGCGGAGCCCGCACCCGCACCCGCCCCGGCGACAGCGGCCCCCGCCCGCCCCGAGGCCGCCGTACGCGCGGTGGAGGCTGCTCCTGAGCCCCGTACGGCGCCCGCCAGTCGCCCCGTGCAGTCCGCCGCGCAGGACGACTGGGAGACGGCTCCCGCCCGCTCGACCCGGCGGCGTCGCCCGGCCGGAGC
>JAWWOL010000192.1:0-9988 GCA_033851695.1 Frankiales bacterium | reverse complement strand
CGGCGATCAGGATGACGCCACCCTTGACGTCGAAGCCGTCCATCTCGACCAGCAGCTGGTTGAGGGTCTGCTCGCGCTCGTCGTGACCGCCGCCGAGACCGGCACCACGGTGCCGGCCGACGGCGTCAATCTCGTCGATGAAGATGATCGCGGGGGCGTTGGTCTTGGCCTGCTCGAACAGGTCGCGGACCCGGGAAGCACCGACACCGACGAACATCTCGACGAAGTCGGAGCCGGAGATCGAGTAGAACGGCACGCCGGCCTCGCCGGCCACCGCGCGCGCCAGCAGGGTCTTGCCGGTGCCGGGAGGCCCGTACAGGAGCACTCCCTTGGGGATCTTGGCGCCGACGGCCTGGAACTTGGCCGGGTTCTCCAGGAACTCCTTGATCTCCTGGAGCTCCTCGATCGCCTCGTCAGCACCCGCGACGTCGGCGAACGTGGTCTTGGGGGTCTCCTTGGTGACCAGCTTGGCCTTGGCCTTGCCGAAGTTCATCACCCGGGAGCCGCCACCCTGCATCTGATTCATGAAGAACAGCAGCAGGCCAACGACCACGATGATCGGGAAGATGGAGAAGAACAGCGTGGACAGGATGGAGTCGTGGGTGACCACCGTGTTGTAGTCACACGCGGTCGGCTTGCAGTCCTTCTGGATCTCGGCCAGCAGCGCCACGTCCCCGTTCACGGGGTAGGAGGCCTGCACCTGGCTCTTGTCCGTCAGCTTGAGGACGAGCTGTTGCTCCTTGTCCTTGATCGTCGCCTTGACGACCTCACCCTTTTGCAGGTAGGTGATGGCCTGTGAGGTCGAGACCGCCTTGGGCGCGTTGCCGACGCTGACGACCTTGATCAGGAAGAGGCCGACCACGGCGAGCACGATGACCCACACGAACGGCCCGCGGAAGTAGCGCTTGAGATCCATTGACTCGGGGTCGCCGCGAGGACGCCCCGTCCCTCCTGCCACTGGTCACGGGATCACCTGGAGGTGACCCCCGGTCGAACGCACACGTCCTGGACTGGAACCGAGGAGTTTGCCGAGTGCGACGGTACACCGCGAGACCAGCCGACGCCGATCGCTGGCCACGCTTGCACGCACGCAACGTACGCGGCGCCGAGCGTGTTCCTCGACTGGTGGCGCGCGACGGCGTCTTCTCAGCCGACGCTCAGGAAAGCCGGGGTCAGCTGCTGTAGATCGCCGGCTTGAGCGTGCCGACGTACGGGAGGTTGCGGTAGCGCTCGGCGTAGTCCAGCCCGTAGCCCACGACGAACTCGTTGGGGATGTCGAAACCCATGTAGCGGACAGGGACGTCGACCTTGGCAGCGTCCGGTTTGCGCAGCATCGCCAGCACCTCGACCGACTCCGGGCCCCGCGAGCGCAGGTTGCGCAGCAGCCAGGACAGGGTCAGCCCCGAGTCGATGATGTCCTCGACGACGACGACCTCCTTGCCGGTGATGTCCTTGTCGAGGTCCTTGAGGATGCGCACGACGCCGGAGGACCGCGTGCCCGACCCGTACGAGGAGACGGCCATGAAGTCGAGCTGCACCGGCAGGGTGATCGCGCGCGCCAGGTCGGCCATGACCATGCACGCGCCCTTGAGCACTCCCACCAGGAGCAGCTCGCGGCCGGCGTAGTCGGCGTCGATCGTGGCCGCCAGCTCGGTGATCTTGGCCTGGATCTGGGCGGCGGAGATCAGTGTCGCCTCGATGTCGTCGTCGAGCACCCGGGCAGCTCCTTCTGGGGCAGGGGGGTTCAGGGGAGGACCAGGAGGAGCCTGCCACAGTCACGGAGGCCGCCGTACGGCCCGGGTAGCGCGACCGGGCCCTGGCCGTGCCAGTCGGTCACCAGCCGGTCGAGCTCGCGGACGTGGGCGGCGGTCAGCGAGCCGGCCGGGGCGCCCGCCCGCAGCGCCGCTGCCCGCAGGACCCGGGACCGGATCGCCGCCGGGAGCGGGAGCAGCACCTCGACGCTGAGCCCGCCGAGCTCGTCCGTCGCCTCGACGAGCGCCCGCTCCGCCCAGGCGTCGAGGGCGTCGGTGTCCTGGCCCAGCTGCTCGGCGGTCCGGGCCAGCGCCTCTGCTACCCCCGGGCCGATCGCCGCCTCCAGGGCGGGCAGCACCTGCGCCCGTACGCGTACCCGGGTGTAGGCGGGATCGTCGTTCATCGGGTCCTGCCACGGGGTCAGCCCCTGCGCCGCGCAGGCGTCTAGCGTCTGCTGCCGGCGCAGGCCGAGCAGCGGCCGGCGCAGCAGCCCGGCGGCGGCGGGCATGCCGGCGAGCGAGCGGGCGCCGGAGCCGCGGGCCAGCCCCAGCAGCACCGTCTCTGCCTGGTCGTCGAGCGTGTGGCCGAGCAGGATCCCACTCGCCGCTAGTCGGGCGGCAGCGCTGTGCAGCGCCTCGTACCGCGCGGTCCGTGCGGCAGCCTCCGGCCCACCGGCCCCGGCAACCGCAACGACCGCAACCTCGGTCTCCACGCCGAGCGTCGCGGCTTGCGCAAGCGTTGCCGCCGCTTGCTCGGCGGATCCGGCCTGCAGGCCGTGGTCGACCGTGACGGCTACGAGCCGGAGGCCGAGCCTGGGCGCCTCGAACGCTGCCGCCGAGAGCAGGGCCAGGGAGTCGGCGCCGCCGCTGACCGCCACGAGGACCGTCCCGGACAGCTCGCGCAGGCAACGGCGTACGGCCAGCCGGGTGGCGGCGACGGCGGGCGCCGGGCCGGTCATGGCGCTAGGCCGGGTCAGGGACGTGCGAGGAGTCCCCGAGGACGCGCGTGATCCAGGCCTGCGGGTCGGTGATGTCGGCGCGGGTGGGCAGCGTCTCGGGCGAGGTCCAGATCCGGTTGAACTGCTCCATGCCGACCTGCTCGACCACGGTACGGACGAAGACGTGCCCCTCGGCGTACTGCCGCATCTTGGCGTCGAGCCCGAGCAGCTGCCGCACGGCGCGGTCGAAGGGCGTCATCTGCTTGCGCCGCTGGTCGAAGACCTTGCGGATCTTGGCAACGCTCGGCACGACCTGCGGGCCGACCGCGTCCATGACGTACTCGGCGTGCCCCTCGACCAGCGTCATCAGCGCGGTCACCCGGTCGAGGATCTGGCGCTGCTCGGGGGTCTGGACGGCCTCGATCAGGCTCACCGACTCGTCGCCCCGGATGGCTTCGGCCAGGCTGCCCAGGGCGCTGAGCACCCGCTTGAGGACCGCGGCTGCGTCGAGCTCGGCGGCGTCGAGGTAGCTGGTGATCTCGGACTGCAGGTGCTCGCGCAGCCAGGGAACGGCGGTGAACTGGGCCTTGTGGGTCACCTCGTGCAGGCAGACCCACAGCCGGAAGTCCTGCGGGTCGACCTCCATCCCCCGCTCGGCGGCGACGATGTTCGGCGCCACCAGCGTCAGCCGGCCCTGGCCGGCGCCGGGCGGCAGGAAGATCTCGTACTGCCCGAGGATCTTGCCGGCGAGGTAGCTCAGGATCAGCCCGACCTGGGCACCGCTGACCTTGGCACCGAGCGCCCGGGTGACCGGTCCAGGCTGGCCGCGCTTTGCGGCGAGCTTGTCGACCACGGGCTCGAGCAGCACCTGGAAGCCCTGCACGTTGGCCGCCGCCCAGCCGGGGCGGTCGACCACCACGACCTTGCCAGGGTCGCCGGCGGGGGTCAGCCCGGTGAACGCGCGGACGTGCTCCTCGGCCTCGAGCGCGAGCCGGCGCAGGTCCGCGACGACGGAACGGGCCTGCTCGGCGGTGACCTTGGGGCCCGGCTTGACCAGCCTGGCCGCGGTGGCAACCGCCAGGTCCCAGTCGACCAGGGCCGGCGGCGTGGCGGTCGGGTCAGTGGTCATGCGACGAGCCTACGTCCGCACCCCGTACGAGCGCCTCCCGGCAGGCTCACGATCGCGGCTTTCGTGCCGATACCTCGGGAGAGGCCTGGCGCGGACGCCGGGCACAACCGTCCCCTGGAGCACCGATGGCCGAGACCCGGCCCGGCCCCGTCGGCCCGGCTGCCGCCGCCCCTGCCGCGGGCAGCATGGAGTCGCTGCTGCTCGCCCTCTGGGACTGCAAGGGATCCGACCTGCTGGTCACGCCGGGGACGCCGCCGATCCTGCGCGTGGACGGCGACCTGGTCCGGCTGCCCGGATGGGCGCCGCTGACGCCGGCCGACACCGAGCGGTTGCTGCACAGCATCCTGGCGGGGCGTCAGCTCGAGGAGTTCGACGCCCGCAAGGAGCTCGACTTCTCGTTCAGCTGGCGCGACCAGGCCCGGTTCCGGGTCAACGCGTTCCGGCAGCGGGGCAGCGTGGCGATCGCCCTGCGGATGATCCCGTACGTACTGCCGAACTTCGACGACCTGCGCCTGCCCGAGGTCGTCCGGTCCCTCACCCGGTTGCCCCAAGGCCTCGTCCTCGTCACGGGAGCCACCGGCTCGGGCAAGTCGACGACGCTGGCCGCGATGATCGACGCGATCAACGCGACCCGGCCGTGCCACATCCTGACCATCGAGGACCCGATCGAGTACGTCCACCGGCACAAGGTGGCGGCGGTCAACCAGCGCGAGGTCGGCGAGGACACGGAGTCCTTCAGCCGCGGGCTGCGCTCGGCCCTGCGCGAGGACCCGGACGTGCTGCTGATCGGGGAGATGCGCGACCTCGAGACGATCCAGACCGCGCTGACCATCGCCGAGACCGGGCACCTGGTGTTCGCGACCTTGCACACCAACGACTCCGCGCAGGCGATCGACCGGGTCGTCGACGTGTTCCCCGGCGACGCGCAGGCGCAGATCCGGGTGCAGCTGGCCAACGCGCTGCAGGCCGTCGTCTACCAGCGGCTGCTGCCCCGCATCGGCGGCGGCCGGGTCGCGGCGTTCGAGGTCATGCTGGCGTCCTCGGCGGTGCGCAACCTGATCCGCGAGGGCAAGACCCGGCAGCTGCGCAACACCATGGCGACGGCAACCCGCGAGGGCATGCAGACGATCGAGATGTCGCTGACCGAGCTGGTGATGGCCGGTGTGGTCCCGTACGAGGACGCCGCCGCAGCCTCGCTCCACCCGCACGAGGTCGGCCGCCCCGCCTGAAGGCACCCGCCGCAGTACTGCACCGCGAGCGCTCTGCCGCCCGATCCGCAGTACTGCAGCGGGGTGGTGAGGGGTGGCTCAGAGGTGGCTGGCGGCGAGGGCCTTGACCGCGGCGTCGATCGCGTTCGCGGCGGCAGGACCGGTGGTCTTCGGCCCGGCGAGGAGGAACGCGAACGTCACCAGGTGCCCCGCGGCGTCCGTGACGTAGCCGCTGAGCGCCCGCATCCCGTCGAGCGTCCCGGTCTTGGCGTGCACGCGGCCCCCGGTGCCGCACAACCGGTGCGTGAGGGTGCCGTCCACGCAGCCGATCGGCAGGTCGGCGTACAGCCGCGGCCCGAGTGCGCTGTCCCGGTGCGCCGCCTCGAGCCAGCTGACCTCGCCATTGGCGCTCTGGGCGTCGTAGGTCGAGAGCCCCGAGCCGTCGACCATGTTGCCGCCCAGACTCACGCCCATCTTGGCCGCCTCGGCACGGATGACCTTGACCCCGCCGAGCTGCGTTCCCTTGCCCCTGGCCGCACCGATGTCCTCGAGCAGCATCTCGGCGTAGAAGTTGTCCGACCGCTTGAGCATGTCGTGGACGATCGTCGCGACCGGCGGCGACGAGACGCTGGCGAGCGGGCGCGGTGTCTTGGCGGGCCGGCCGACGACGAAGTGGCCGGTCACGGTGATGCCGACTTTCGCGAAGGCCCGCTGCAGCGCCTGCAGGTTGCCCACGCTGGGATTGGCCAGGTAGCCCGAGTCGAGCCGCCAGTTGTTGTCGTTGACCGCGAACGCGGACAGCGGGCCGGGGTCGCCCGCGTCGAGCGTCGTCGTGCCGCGCGGCGCGAACCGGACCCGGCTGAACATCGTGTCGTCGAGGAGGATGCCACCGGTGACCGCCCGGACGCCCTTGCTGCGCAGCTGCCGGGCCAGGCTCGCAAGTCCGGCATCGCTGGACAGGGTCGGGTCCCCGCCGGCGGTGACGACCAGCCGGCCACGGATGACCCCGTGCGGGTCGGCGGCGACGGTCGAGCCGACCTTCGTGACGAAGCGGTGGGCGGGGCCGAGCACCCGCAGCGCCGTGTAGCCGGTGAGCAGCTTCTCGGTCGACGCCGGGTTGAGCGCCCGCGACGGCGAGTGGGTGAAGACCGTTCCCCTGCCCGCGACATCGACCCGTACGGACATCGCCGTGGCCCCACCGGTGGCGAGGATCCGGCCGAGCTGCGTGGCGAGGGACGGCGTGGACGCGGTCGCCGGGCCGGATCCGGTGATGAGCAGGCCGGCTGAGCAGGCGACCGCCATCACGACGCTCACGGGCGTGCGGAGCATGTGCAGCCTTTCGGGGTCGGGTCGATGTCCAGCCAACCAGAAACGGGAGGGGTCTTGGTCGCGACGTGCCGTGCTCCCTGGCAGGCATCTGCGGCCGGCGGCCCGGATTAATTACGCGTCAGCGTAATAGCGCAATTCCCGTGGCGCCTCGGGCCACGCGAAAAGGGCCCGGCCGAAGCCGGGCCCTTAGCGTCACAAAAGGTGGGAATCAGCTGCAGCCCTTGGCCGTGCCGGCAGCGTTGACGGCCCAGTGCGGGCTGGCCACGGTGCCGTCGTACCAGCTCGGGGTGGTGTTGAGGAAGGTGCCGACCAGGCTCGCGGTCGCCACGTAGGTGTTGTTCTTGGCGAAGTAGGCCTCTTCGGCCGTGATGACCTCGGACTTCTCCGTCGAGCAGGCGGCGGTCTGGCCGTTGTTGGTGATGCCGGCCACCGAGAAGACGACGATGCCGGCGAGGATGCCGAGGATGGCGATGACAACAAGCAGCTCGACGAGCGTGAAGCCCTCGTCCTGCTTCATCTGACGGAGCTTGCTGACCATGATTCCTGCTTTCAGAGGAATGGCTGGGGGCTTGTGTGGGCCCACCATGTATTTCGGCCACAATGACTTGGGGTTGAGCATTCGTTCGGCGCAACTTGGCAAGCCGCCAAACGGGCTACAGAAAACTACTGAGCGCTCCAGGACAGAACGTGCGGCACACCGCCGTTGGCCGTGCCGGTCGGGTCCGTGAACCGCACCTCTGCACGCACCAGGGGCACGCCGGCCACGGACGCCGTCAAGGACACCTGTCGCGGGCTCTGGATGACAGGTGGGATGGAGACCACCGGTCCCGTGTAGCCCGTGGCAAGGGTGGTGGCCAGGTAGACGTCACGTGCGAGCACCCCCCGGTCGACGACGTCGTTCGCGACCAGGGTCTCGCTGATGTCGACCGCGGCCCGCGGCGCGTAGATCGTGCCGTGAACCGCGAGTCGGCCGATGCCAGAGGTGCGCACAACGGCCGCCGTCGTCGCACTCCCCGGGGCATAGCCCGAGCCGCCGTTGGCGGCGACCGCACCACTGGTGAGCTGCAGCGGCTCGGTGAAGTTGATGACCAGGAGGGGGTTGTCGAGCCACGCGGTGATGGGTGCGTTGTTGTTGTTGACCACGCCGAGCACCAGCGAGACGGCGCTCAGGTCGCTCAGGGTGACCGGGCCGAAGGACACAGCGGTCGAGTTCACCGCGACCTCCGTCCCGCAGCCGTTGGTGCAGTTGGGGCTGAAGATCTGGGTGGTGGCAGTTCCGCCGCCCGGTGGGGTGTAGGTCATCTGGGTGTAGCCCGAGCCCTGCTCGCTGCCGGCCACCGTGATGGACAGGTAGATGCCCGTGGCGTCCGAGGGCAGGAGGCCGGCCAGACCGGTGGGGGCGAACGGCAGCGAACAGACGTTCCCCGCGCTGGACACCTTCGCCGAGTGCCGCACCGTACCGGTCAGCGGGTCCGTCGTGTCACCGGTGCTCGAGCACTTGCCGCTCCAGCCGCCGCTCGGCGGAACTGATTGGCTCACCGTCGTCCCACTGAGCGTGGAGGCGACGGAGGGTCCCCACACGGCGACGTGCTGGTTGGCCGTGTTCGGCGGTGCACACAGCTGCACTTTCGAGCCGGTGACATTCATCCGGCTGTCGCCGCCGAAGATGAAGACGACGCCGTTCTTGGTGACGTCGCAGGCGCTGTACGCCGGCGTCGCCGCCGTGGGGAACGAGGGGAGGGCGCTGGGGCGGCTGGCCGGTAGCCCGAACGTCAACGTTCCTCCGACGACGTCGGCCGCCGAGTCGCTCAGGTTCCACGTGTCCGAGGCGTCTGCGAAGTTCATGTAGTAGATGCCGGGCTGGAACCACACCAGGGCACCGGCACAGGCGCCGCCGGTGGTCAGGGCGTTGAGAGCGGCGGCGCTCTGGTAGATGCCCGGCGACAGCGTGATCACCTTGGCGGCCGGGCAGGCCGGGACGGCCGCGAGTCCGACGGACGTCGACGCGATCGGGCTGTCGCCGTTCGTCGCGATGCTGCTGAAGCCGGAGCCAGGATTCGTCGGGAGCGAGCCGACCTGACACGCGGGCGAGACGCCCGTCGCCGGCGTGTTGCAGGTGGTCGTCGCCGTCACCGCTCCGGACGTCACCCCCAGCGTTGAGCCAGCTCCCAGGGACACGGACTGGTCACCGATGACCGAACCAGTGACCAGTGAGGCAGAACCGGCGGCCTGCACGTACCCCTCGGAGCTGTTGCCGGACTGCCCCAGCACTGCCTGGCCCGGCTGCGTGTCCAGGTTTGCCACCGCTCCGGCACCCGAGCCGGAGCGGGCAAGGCACTGGACCGCGGCGGCGGGCTGGCGGGACGACGACGGCAGGTTGTAGCACCCCCCGGAGTACGGGGCGCTGCCGATCTGCTGGTTCGCGCTCTTCGTCAGGTAGTTCACCGCGCCGTCGATGGCGCCGTTGGCCGCTGCCCGGTTGACGGCAAGGGACCGCACGGACACCGTCGTTCGGAAGCCGACCGCCGCGAACTGCAGGATGACCCCGACCACAACGCCGAACAGCGCAAGAAAGGTGAGCGCCAGGATCAGCGCCGTGCCGCTGTCGTCCGGCCGCCTGGCGGATCGCCGGCTCATTGCGACCGCCGCCGGCCGGTCAGCGTCACGGCGGAAACCGCGGTTGCGCTGGTGACGGTGAGCGTGACCGTCGTCACCGGCGCACATCCGGCCGAGGTGGTGTTCGTACCTGTGGTGCCGAAACAGGCAACCGTGGCGCCGGTCAGCTGGTGCGTCACCGGCACCGTGTTCCGCACCGCAAGGGTGCCGGTGGACCCGGCGTCGTCGCAGTATTCCCTGAGGAGCTGCGCATCCGAGCTGACGCTGGCAGGCACCGCGTAGTAGGCCACGACCTTGGTGACGACGACGTTCGCGGCGTCGATGTCGGTCGACCTGAGCCGTGCGACGAGCGAGGAGCCCCCGATCGTGGCCGGGCAGGAGGTCGCGTCCGTGGTGGAGACGGTCGTCGCACCCTGAACGTCCGTCGGCCAGTACGACGAGAGCATGAACTCATCGTGCGCCGCCGCAATGCGGTTGGTGGTCGTGCCGTTGTTCTGCAGCAACAGGATGATCGCGCCCGACAGCGGGACCATGATGACGGCGAGGATGCTGATCGACACGAGCAGCTCGACCAGAGTGAAGCCGTCGTCGCGGCGGCTCATGGCGTCTGCCCGGTGACGGCGATCCGCTTCTCGACCTGGAGAACCTCGGTGGCTCGCGAGTCGGTGCTCGAGACCTGCAGGGTCAACCGCTCGAGCCCGTAGTCTGCGGCCGGGCAGGTGGAGATGAAGGCGCTCGTCACGGTGTCCCAGTACTCCGTGCTGACGATGCCGACGCTGTACCCCGTGGGCGGCGCGTACGCGGGCGAGTAGGACGCCGAGCACGGTTGGTATGCGACGGCCGCGACGGAGTCGGCGTAGGCCTGCAGGATGTTGGCGGCATCGGCTTGCTTGTGGTTGTAGTCGGAGTCGAGGATCGAGGTCATGGCGCCGCCGACGATGGTCACGATGGCGATTCCCATGATGGCGACGGTCAGGATCAGCTCGACGAGAGTCACTCCCGCGTCATCGCCTGGAG
>JAWWOL010000174.1:0-6045 GCA_033851695.1 Frankiales bacterium | reverse complement strand
CCCGAGCTGGCCGGCATCCACGGCGCCGCGGTGCAGACGCCGTGGCAGCTGCCAACGCCGCCCGAGGGCTATCCCGCGCCGATCGTCGACCTGCGCGAGGCAACCAGGCGGTTCCGCGAAGCCCGCCCCCACCAGCCGCCCGGCTGAGCTGTCACGGGTTGATGGTGACCAGCGCTCCGGCGCTGAGCGGCTGCTCGGTACGGGGGACGCGCTCGCCGGTGTGGCCGCCCCACCACAGGAAGCCGAAGCCGTCGACCGGCACCAGTGGAGTGGGCGTGACGACGCCTGCGGCGGAGGCGGCGGTGGGGGCAAAGTCGGCCCGGTGCGTGGTCAGCGAGAACCACGACAGACCGGTGAGCCCGTGCCAGACCAGCAGGTTGCCGGAGATCGCGGCCTGGACGCCGAACCGCGCTGGGTACTCCACTCGGGAGTGCTGGTCATAGCGGCCGACCTCCGTCCAACGGCCCTCCGAGAGGGCGTAGACGACGGTTCCCCGGTCGCCGAAGTCGACCTGACCCACGACCAGCACGTTGACGACGCTGGAGGCCGTGACGAAGTCGGTGACCCGCGTCTGCTGGGGGACGTCCGGGCCGGTGGCCGGCACCGAAGGCAGCCGGGTCCACGACCCGCCCGACGACAGCTCGGCCGTCTCGCCGAGGCGGCCGATGGCGATGACGGTGCCGTGGTACGGGAGCAGGTGCTGCAGGCCGAAGGCTGGCACCGACCCGGACTTCCAGACACCGGTCATCGCGTCGAGGATGCCGAACGCAGGCGTCCCGCCGGAGTTGCAAGCAGTGCCGGCCGCGTAGACGATCCGGCCCTGCGCCACCGCCTCGTGCACGCACAAGGGCGCGTCGGGGACCATGGTCCAGGTGTCGCCGACCGGGTCGTACAGCGCACCGTCGGTCCGGTCCGCCGTCAGCAGGTCACCACCGCGTGACCCGCCGAGCACGAGAACGCCGGCCTGGGTGACGACCACGGGAGCGCCGACCCTGCCCGGCAGGGGTGACGCGCTGATCCGGCGCCAGCTGTCCGACGCCGGCGAGTAGATCGCCCCGTCGGCGAGCAGACCGGACGCCTGGGGCGTCCTGCGGGTGTCGTTGTCGGGCGCGGCCTGGCCGCCCCAGACGAAGACGGCCGACCCGAGCGAGACCATGCTGCTCCCGACCCGGGTGGCCAGTGGTCCGGTGGCGATCGGGCGAAAGGGACCCCGCGCCGACCCGGTCGCGCCGTCGATGCTCGTCGCGGACCGCAGAGTCGTCGCGATGCCGGTCACCACCAGCACTGCGGCGACGCCGGTCAGTGCGAACCGACGATGGCGGATCCGTCGGCCCCGTACGAGCGTTCCGCCGAGGTCGGGCGAAGCGGTGAACCGGTCGGCGCCCGTACGAAGGGCTGCCGCCAGCCGGTCCTCGGTCAGGGTCATGAACCCTCCTCCAGCTGTTGCTCGATGGCCGCGAGGCCGCGTGAGGCGTGCGTCTTCACCGACCCTGCCGAGATGCCGAGGCTGTCGGCGATCTGCTGCTCCGACAGCTCCATCCAGTAGCGCAGGGTCAGCACCTCGCGCTGTCTACGCGGCAGCAGGGCCAGTGCAGCCAGCACCCGACGCGACTCATCGGAGTCGATGGCCGACTCCTCTGGACCGGCATCGGGGACCGGTATCAGCCGCGGCGCGTAGCGACGGGTCACACCGAGGTGCCGCAGCCTGCTTCGGGACAAGTTGCAGACGGTCGAGCGGACGTACGCTGCCGCCGCTTCCGGGTCGCGGAGTCCGCCGCGCCGGGCGTGCAGACGGGCCAACGCTTCTTGCGCCACGTCCTGCGGATCATCGGCGCCGAGTAGCCCGGCCAACCGGGTCAGGGTGAGGAAGTGCAGCCGGAAGAACTCCTCGAAGCCGACCGCGCGGGGGACCTCGACCAGCTCCATCACGTCGTCCTCCCCGCCCGGTCCACAGCATAGAGACGCGTCGGCTCATGAGAGGTTGACCTGAGGATCTGACTTCGACGGGCATACGTCCGGCGGCGGTGGGGTTGCCGCCTGTGTGACTACTGCGACCTGGAACGGATCTGTGATTGCGAAGTCCGACGACACCGTGATCGTCGAGGGCAACCACTACTTCCCGATCGACTCGGTGCTGCCCGACTTCCTCGTGGACTCGGACACCCACACCTTCTGCCCGTGGAAGGGCACCGCGAGCTACTACTCCGTGGTCGTCGACGGCGAGACCAACAAGGACGCTGCGTGGCACTACCCGACGCCCACAATGGCGGCCCGGCGGATCACCGGCCGGGTCGCTTTCTGGCATGGGGTCGAGGTCACGGACTGACCGGTGGCCACCCCACCTGGACTTGGCGACAAGATCGATCACTACCGGAAGGAATCATCATGACCCGCACTCTCGGCACCGGCTCCGCAGCGCTCGACGTCTCCGACCAGGGCTTGGGCTGCATGGGGATGAGCGAGTTCTACGGCCAGCGCGACGACGCCGAGTCGATCGCCACCATCCACCGTGCGCTCGACCTCGGCGTCAACTTCCTCGACACCGCAGACATGTACGGCCCGTTCGTCAACGAGGAGCTGGTGGGCCGGGCCATCGCCGGTCGCCGCGACGAGGTGGTCCTCGCGACCAAGTTCGGCAATCGACGTGGCCCCAACGGTGAGTATCTCGGCGTGGCAGGCGATCCGGACTACGTGCGGCAGGCCTGCGACGCCTCGCTGAAGCGGCTCGGTGTCGACCACATCGACCTCTACTACCAGCACCGGGTCGACAAGAACACGCCGATCGAGGACACCGTCGGGGCGATGGCCGAGCTCGTCGCAGCCGGCAAGGTCCGCCGTCTCGGGCTCTCCGAGGCGTCCCCGGCGACGGTCCGCCGGGCGCACGCCGTCCACCCGATCACCGCGCTGCAGACGGAATATTCGTTGTGGACCCGGGACCCCGAGGCGAACGGCGTCCTCGACACCGTCCGGGAGCTGGGCATCGGCTACGTCGCCTACAGCCCACTCGGCCGTGGCTTCCTCACCGGCCAGATCACCTCGCCGGACGACTTCGAGGAGAACGACTTCCGACGGAGCAACCCGCGGTTCCAGGGTGAGAACTTCCAGAAGAACCTGGATCTCGTGGCCCGCGTACGGGAGATTGCCCAGGAGAAGGGCTGCACGCCTGCCCAGCTCGCACTGGCCTGGGTGATGGCCCAGACGACGGCGCGGACGGCTGTCGTCCCGATCCCCGGCACCAAGCGGCGGCACTACCTCGAGGAGAACGTCGGCGCCAACGCCGTCCACCTCGACGAGAAGGACCTGGCCCGTCTCGACGAGGCCGCCCCCGCCGGCGCGACCCTGGGTGACCGCTACGCGAACATGTCGACCATTGACCGCTGACCGCAGGTTGGCCGAAACCTGTTGCTCCGCCGACAGTTTTCGCCCAACGATGGCCCAGTGACCCTCGACGAGCGCATCCTCGACAATCCCGCCTGGGCAGCACTGAACGGACCGCAGCGGAGCCTGGCCGCCGTCCGGGGCCAGGCCCGGCGCTATCCGGCAGATGTCTCACCCTTCGTCGGCGTGCCGCTCCTGCCCGACGACGCGGTCTGGGCGGACCTGCTCGCCCTGGTCGGTCCGGGTGCGAGTGTGGTCATGATCGGCAACGGTGTCGCGGTGCCCGACGGCTGGACCGTCGAGTTCCGCGGCGACGGGGTGCAGCTCGTGGCCACCGACCGGTTCCAGACCGCCCCGTACGGTGACGCGGTGGTTCTCGGCGACGAGGACGCGGAGGAGATGCTCGACCTCACGGCGCGCACCAAGCCGGGACCGTTCCTGCCGCGCACGCATGTGCTGGGCACCTACCTGGGGGTACGTCGCGACGGCCGGCTGGTGGCCATGGCCGGCGAACGGCTGCGGCCGCCGGGGTTCACCGAGATCAGCGCTGTCTGCACCGATCCGGAGTTCCGCGGCCAGGGGCTGGGCACCCGACTCGTGCAGGCCGTAGGTCACCAGATCCGCGCCCGCGGCGAGACGCCGATGATGCACGCGGCCGCCACGAACGACAACGCCATCCGGCTCTACCGGTCGTTGGGCTTCGAGATCCGCCGCGAGGTCAGCTTCTTCGCTGCCCGCGCGCCCTTGGCCGAGGCGTCCGGGCCGTCAGTTGAGTGACAGGTCCGGTGGATAGGAAGCCACCAGGGCCAGTGGGCCGGGCTGACGCCGCAGGACCCGGCGCCACAGGCTGTCCGGCTCGGGGGTGACAGCGTCCTCGGGCAGCGCGTCGACGACGTACCAGCTGCCCTCGGCGATCTCCTCCCGCAGCTGCTCGGCGCCCCACCCGGCATAGCCGGCGAAGATCCGCACCCCTCGGCAACCGGCCGGCAGCGCGTACGGCTCCTCGAGGTCGAGCGTGCCGAGGGCTCCGCCGAGGACCCGCAGCCCGCCGCCGTCGTCGTCGGGGAGGCCCGGCGGGCACCAGGCAAGGCCGAGGGCGGCAGCGGGTTGTACGGGTCCGCCGACGAAGACCCGTACCGGATCGGTGGCATGCGACGCCCACTCCGGCAGGGCATCGGCGACGTCCGCGTCGGACGGCCGGTTGAGGACGACGCCCAGGACGCCCTCGTCGCTGTGGTCGAGCAGCAGGATGACCGTACGGCGGAAGTTGGGGTCGTGCAGCGACGGGGTCGCGACCAGCAGTCGCCCGGCGCCGGGTTCGGTGGACTCCGCGGGGTCGGGAACGGGGCCCGGCTCGGTCATGACGGGCGTCAGCCGGCCGCGGAGGCAGTGGCCGTACGGGACTGGGTGGGCCTGGTGACGTCGACCTGCTTGACCAGCTCGCCGGGCCCGGTGAACGGGCAGCGCTCGGCGGGGCCGAAGCGCAGCCGCAGCTTGGCCTCGACGTCGTCGCTGATCACGTGCTCCCAGTTGCAGGCCTCGGCGTGGGCGGTGGCGGGATCCAAGCCGATCAACGAGGTCAGCATCTGCTCGGCCAGGACGTGCTTGCTCAGCACGCTGCTGGCGACCTTGCGGCCCTCGTCGGTGAGGCTCAGGGTCCGGTCCGGCTCGTTCAGCTCGAGCAGCCCGTCCCCGGCCAGCTTGGCCACGGTCTGGCTCACGGCCGGAGCACTGTGGTGCAGCCGCTCGACCAGGCGGGCCCGCAGGGCGGGTACGCCGGCCAGCTCGAGCTCGAGAACCGTCCGCAGATACATCTGCGTGGTCTCGGTGGTGTCGCCGACTGCGCTCACTCCGGCCCTCCTTCCGCCCGACGTCAGGACCGGTTCCGCGTCCGCCCGACAGCAATCTCAAGTCAGGTAAGCCTAAGTTTAATCCCCGTACGAGCCTGGCGGTGCGTGATGAGCATTCTAGTGGCTCCGCCGGGTCGGCTACCCCGCGAGCAAGGCCTTGAGGCGCCGGGCGTTGTGGACCGCGTACGCGTTGCCGTCGTTGTTGAAGTAGGCGT
The DNA here is from genome assembly GCA_033851695.1 of Frankiales bacterium. Classification (GTDB taxonomy): domain Bacteria; phylum Actinomycetota; class Actinomycetes; order JAWWOL01; family JAWWOL01; genus JAWWOL01. The sequence continues at coordinate 602 of JAWWOL010000174.1, read as the reverse complement.
AGACATCGCGACCGTCGCGGTCCCACTCGCGGATCCGGTCGGCCCACCAGCGCAGGTCGTCGTCGGTGTACGAACCGGCGTAGAGCCACCCGTGGTCCGGCCCGTGCAGCCGGACGTAGACGAACGGCGCGGTCGCCCGCAGGATGCACGGCAGGCCGGCCCCGCTCATGACGCAGTAGGCCGCAGAATGCCGATCCAGCAAGGAGAACACGCTCTCGTCGTGCCATGACGGGTGCCGCAGCTCGACGGCCACACGCATCCACGGCGGCACCAGGGCAAGGAAGTACGCCAGCCGCGCGTCGTCCCGTACGAAGCCTGGCGGGAGCTGCACCAGCAGGACCCCGCGCCGGTCCCGCAGCTGGTGCCAGCTGCCGGCGATCCGCTGCAGCCACGCCTCCGGCGCGTACAGCCGCTTGCCGTGGGTCAGCCCGCGGGGCGCCTTGACCGACATCTGGAAACCCTCGGGCAGCCGGCGGTTCCAGCCGGCGAAGCCGCGGTCCGTCGGCCACCGGTAGAAGCTGGCGTTCAGCTCCACCGTGTCGAACTCGCGCGTGTAGACCGGGAGCCGGTCGTGGGGCGGCGTCCCCGGCGGGTAGAGCGCG
>JAWWOL010000152.1:0-3799 GCA_033851695.1 Frankiales bacterium | reverse complement strand
CCTGGTAGATCGTGGCGACCCCCCGCTTGAGCGCGGCGGTCGGCGAGCCGAGGGTGACCGTCTCGCCACGCCAGCGGATGGTGCCCTCGTCCGGCTGGTGCGCCCCGGCAAGCACCTTGATCAAGGTGGACTTGCCAGCGCCGTTCTGCCCCAGCAGGCAGTGCACCTCGCCGGCGCGGACCTCGAGGTCGACGCCGTCGAGCGCGCGCACACCGGGGAACGTCTTCACGATCCCAGTCATCCGCAGCAGCGCTTCGGTCACACCCCGACCTCCCCTGGGTTTGTCGTCTGCCGCGTCAAATTAGGGGTCTCTAAGGGCAGGGGTCAAGGGTTCTCAGCGCAAATGTCGCTAAGTTGTGACCTAAACCGATGCAACTTCGGTTCATGATGGACAAACTTTGTCAGAGAGCGACGAAAGACTGACGCAACTGGTGTCGATCATCGGCTCGGGCCGGGACCGGCAGTACGCTGCTGTCGCGGTCCCGACCGGTCAGCCGGTGGCTGACGCGCTCGGCGAAAGGTCCCGGCGGATGCGACGCGTGGCGGCACGGCCCGACAACGAGGACCAAGCCCGGATGCTGGCCAGGCTGCGCGACGACGGCCCGCTGTCCCGCGCCGAGCTGTCCGACGTCACGGGGCTGTCCCGCACCAAGGTCGGGGTCCAGGTCGACCGCCTGGTCGTGCTCGGTCTGGCGGAGGACGGCGGCCCGGCGGTGTCCCGTGGCGGTCGGCGTTCGACCATGGTGCGGCTGCCCGCCGACATGCGCTTCCTCGGGATCGACATCGGGGCCACCTCCGTCGACGTCGCCCTGACCGACGGCGAGCTGCGGGTGCTGGCCAAGGCGGGTCAGGCCTGCGACGTGCGCTCCGGCCCGGCCCCCGTCCTCGACGCCGTGGTGGCGTTGGCGGCCAAGCTCCGAGCGGACGGCGGGGTGCCTGACATCTTCGGTGCCGGCGTCGGGGTTCCGGGCCCGGTCAGCTTCCGCGACGGAGCGCCGGTCGTCCCGCCCCTGATGCCGGGCTGGAACCACGTACCGGTCCGGGACATGCTCAGCCAGGAGCTCGGCTGCCCGGTCATCGTCGACAACGACGTCAACATCATGGCGGTGGGGGAACGGCAGTCCGGGGTCGCCCGGGGGGCCGAGGACTTCCTGTTCATCAAGATCGGTACGGGCATCGGCTGCGGCGTCGTCCTGGGCGGCCAGGTGCACCGTGGGGTGAGCGGGAGCGCCGGGGACATCGGGCACATCCGGGTCGAGGACTACGGGCCTGCCTGCGCGTGCGGCAACATCGGCTGTCTCGAGGCGTTCTTCGGTGGCGCTGCCCTGGCACGGGAGGCCACGACCGCGGCCAAGGCGCGCCGTTCCCCCGTGCTGGCCGAGCGACTGGCGGCCGTGGGGTCGCTGACGGCGGTGGACGTGGGGATCGCCGCAGCAGCAGGGGATCCGGTGGCGGTCGAGATGGTCAGGGTGGGTGGTCGGCGGCTCGGCCAGGTGATCGCCGGCCTGGTCAGCTTCGCCAATCCCGGGCTCGTGGTCATCGGTGGCGGGGTGGCCGGTCTCGGCCACACCCTGCTGGCCGAGGTGCGCAGCGTGGTCTACCGGAGGTCCCTGCCGCTGGCCACCGAGAACCTGCCGATCGTGCTCTCCGAGCTCGGTGACCTGGCCGGCGTCGTGGGGGCGGCGCGGCTGGCGTCGGACATGGTGTTCGCGGCGCCCGCCTAGCAGCCGGCTCCGACTTTCGGCGTCGTCCGTCCCCAGGCGGCGGATTCGTCCACAGCCGAGGATCGTGGCTGGTCCGGACCTTGCCCCGGCGCGAGGGTGGTTCCCGAGCAGCCGTACCCCACGGCTCACGGCCCGGAGGTTCTCCGCATGAACGACAACCAGATCTCCCTCGTCGGCAACATCGTCCGTGACCCGGTCATCCGCAAGGTGAGTGACAAGGCGACCGTGACGACGTTCCGGCTGGCCTCGACGCCGCGCCGGTTCGACCCTTCGATCTCGGAGTGGCGCAACCTCGACAGCATCTACCTGACCGTGAGCTGCTGGAACAAGCTGGCCGAGCGGGTGGCCAACTGCCTCAAGGGCGGTGACCCCGTCGTGGTGTCCGGCCGGCTCCGCATGCGGGCGTACGAGATCGAGGGCCAGAAGCGGACGGTCTACGAGGTCGATGCCCAGCACGTGGCGCCCGACCTCAACCGGATCTCCGTCGAGCTGGTCCGCACCGGCCGGCCGCGCCTGGAGCCGGTGCCCGAGGCGAGCCACGACGTCAGCCAGGACATGGGCCTGGAGCACAGCCCCGACATCGCGTCGCTGGAGCCGCTGCCGGGGTCCGGCCCGCTGCTGCCGGTCCGGGCCGAGCCGGCTGCCTGACCCGCGGGACGCAGCCCGGGCCGGTCTTGCCGCTGCCCGTAGGCTGGGCTCATGGCTCAGTACATCTACCAGCTGCGTAAGGCGCGCAAGGCGCACGGCGACAAGGTCATCCTCGATGACGTGACGCTGGCGTTCCTGCCCGGCGCCAAGATCGGTGTCGTCGGGCCCAACGGTGCCGGCAAGTCGACCCTGCTCAAGATCATGGCGGGGCTCGACCACGCCTCGAACGGCGATGCGCTGCTGACTCCCGGCTACACCGTGGGGATGCTGCAGCAGGAGCCGCCACTCAACGAGGACAAGGACGTCCTGGGCAACGTCGAGGAGGGCGTGGCCGAGACCAAGGCGCTGGTCGAGCGGTTCAACGCCATCGCCGAGGAGATGGCGACGAACTACACCGACGAGCTGCTCGCGGAGATGGGCCAGCTGCAGGACCAGCTTGACCACCGCAACGCGTGGGACCTCGACTCCCAGCTGGCGCAAGCGATGGATGCGCTGCGGCTGCCCCCGGGCGACGCCGACGTGAGGCTGCTCTCCGGTGGTGAGCGGCGCCGGGTCGCGCTGTGCAAGCTGCTGCTTCAGCAGCCCGACCTGCTGCTGCTCGACGAGCCGACCAACCACCTCGACGCCGAGTCGGTGCAGTGGCTCGAGCAGCACCTGGCCGCCTACCCCGGCGCCGTCCTGGCCGTGACCCACGACCGCTACTTCCTGGACAACCTGGCCGAGTGGATCCTCGAGCTCGACCGCGGGCACGCCTACCCGTACGAAGGCAACTACACGACCTACCTGGACACCAAGCAGACCCGGATGAAGATCGAGGGCAACAAGGACATCAAGCGGCAGAAGGAGATCCAGCGCGAGCTGGAGTGGGTCCGCTCCAGCCCCAAGGCCCGCCAGGCCAAGAGCAAGGCCCGACTGAGCAAGTTCGAGGAGCTGGTGGCCGAGTCCGAGAAGACCCGCGCCTTGGACAGCGACACGATCCACATCCCGCCGGGCCCGCGTCTGGGTGGCCTGGTGATCGAGGCGGACCAGCTGGTCAAGGGCTTCGACGAGCGGGTGCTGATCGACGGGCTGTCCTTCAGCCTGCCCCGTGGCGGCATCGTCGGCATCATCGGGCCCAACGGCGTCGGCAAGACGACGCTGTTCAAGACCATCGTGGGGTTCGAGAAGCCCGACGCCGGCACGGTCAGGATCGGGGACTCGATCGTGATCTCCTACGTCGACCAGAACCGCTCCGGCCTCGACCCCAGGAAGACCCTGTGGGAGGTCGTCTCCGACGGCCTGGACTACATGAAGGTCGGCGCCCTCGAGATCAACTCCCGGGCCTACGCGGCGTCGTTCGGCTTCCGCGGACCCGACCAGCAGAAGCCGGTCGGCGTGCTCTCCGGTGGCGAGCGCAACCGGCTCAACCTCGCCATGACGCTCAAGGT
>JAWWOL010000142.1:0-5122 GCA_033851695.1 Frankiales bacterium | reverse complement strand
CCCGGCCCATGGTCCTGAGCTGGATCCCTCGCTGCGCAGCAGCTCTGAGCACCTCATCCAACCCGTCGAGGACGACCGGCACCTGGCGGTGCCGCGGCGGCATTTCGCGCAGCTGCACGCGAATCCTTGCTGACAGGGAACTCTCACGCAGGACGGGCACCGCGAGGTCAGCCGCCAGCAGGGCCACCCGACCGTACGCCGTCAAGCTGTGGTGCGAGACCCCGAGGTGACGGTCTCGAGCGTCGGCGCCGGAGATCCGCAGGGTGCCGACGGCTCGCCCACCCAGCACGCCGGCCGCATTGACCGCCTCGCCAACCGCGACGCCCGAGAAGCCCCACCGGGTGTCGGTGCCCAGGTTGCCCGGGCCCTGCGCCACCACGACGACGTCGGCCCCGAGGACCAGGCGGGCCACCAGCAGGGCACTGTGCACGCTGACCGCCTCATGGTCACCGCCGTAAGCCTGCCCCGCCGTGACCGTGCCGCAGATCAGGCCGGCGGAGGACAACGCCGGCGCCGTACGGGAGTAGTGCAGGGGCAGGGCGCCGCCGTCGGACATGACGTACGCGACCCGGGTCCCCGGCCGGTCGGCGGCGATCGCCAGGCAGATCGCCGGCAGTGCCGAGTGCAGGTCGGCGACGACCACCGGCACTCCGCCGAGGTCGTCGGCGTCGGCGAGCAACGCGTGGTGCGGTGAGCCCTGCTCGTCCGCCCCGCCGACGGTGACCTGGAGCGGGGTGTAGCGCGCCTTGACGATGTGTCCGGCCGGGGGCCCGTCGACCGGCAGCCGGTCCGGCAGCGCCACGACCATCGCGTGGCCACCGGTCCCGAGGTCGAGGTCGAGCGCGTTGGTGTTGAGCAGCACCACGTCGCCGACCACCGGCACGCCGACCACGGAGACGTCGGCCAGCGCGGGCACCTGGTCGCCGGAGACGTCGACCGTGAGCTCGTGCATCGGCCCCTCGGCCCGCAGGACGGCCGCCACGATGCCCTTGCGCCAACGGATCACCGGCACAGGCTACCGAGGCAGCGGTGCCCGGACTGTTAGCGTCTGGGTCGGGATCAGGCGACCAGGGGAGGCAGCATGTCGGCACGCCGTACGGAGCGCCTGCTCAACCTGGTCATCTGCCTGCTCTCGACGCGCCGCTACCTCAGCGCCCAGCAGATTCGCGAGATGGTGCCGGGCTACGGGCCGTCCGACGACGATGCGTTCCGTCGGATGTTCGAGCGGGACAAGGAGGAGCTGCGCGACCTGGGCATCCCGCTCGAGGTCGGCAGCGACACGGTGTGGGAGGACGAGCCGGGCTACCGGATCGCCGCCAGGGACTACGAGCTGCCCGATATCGCGCTGACCGCGGACGAGGCGGCCGCCATCGGGCTGGCGGCCCGGCTGTGGGCGCAGGCCGGTCTGGCCGAGGCGGCATCCTCGGCCCTGATGAAGCTGCGGGCGGCCGGTATCGAGGCCGACAGCACCGGTCTCGGCGAGCTGGCGCCGCACGTCGACGCGAGCGAGCCGGCCTTCGAGCCGCTGCTCGACGCGCTGCATGCCCGCAAGGCGGTCCGGTTCGACTACCGGTCCGGCCCGGCAGCCCCGACCGCCACCCGCACCCTGGACGCCTGGGGGATCGTCTCCTGGCACGGCCGGTGGTACGTCGTCGGCCACGACCGCGACCGCTCCGCAGCGCGGGTGTTCCGGCTCAGCCGGATCGTCGGTCCGGTCCGGACGGCCGGCGCGATCGCCACCCCGATGCCGGGCGACGTCGACCTCCGCAGCTTCATCGAGCGCGCCTACCGGCGCGAGCCTTCGACGCAGGCGACGGCCACCGTTGCCGTACGACCGGGTGCCGCTTTCCAGCTGCGCCGGTGGGCCGAGCAGGTCGACGACGGTGCCGACCACCGGCGCGGGTGGGACCTGGCCACGATCTCCTACGGGGATCTCGAGTGGATGGCGCAGGGTGTGGCCGGCCACGCCGACGACGTCGTCGTGCTCGAGCCGCCCGAGCTGGTCGACGCCGTGGTCCGGCGGCTTCGGGCGGCGGCGTCGTGACCGGCTCCGCCGACCGGCTGCCCCGCCTGCTCGCGCTGGTTCCCTACCTCCAGGCGCACCCCGCGGCGCGGCTCGCCGACGTGGCCGAGGTCTTCGGCGTCACCGAGAAGCAGCTGCGCAGCGACCTCGACCTGGTCTTCCTCTGCGGGCTGCCGGGGCACGGGCCGGGCGACCTGATCGACGTCAGCTACGAGGGCGACACGGTCAGCGTCTCCAACGCGGACACCATCGCCCGACCGCTGCGCCTGACGGCGCAGGAGGCGCTCGCGCTGATCGTCGCACTCCGTACCCTCGCCGAGCTGCCCGGGATCGACCGCGGCGGATCGGTGCAGCAGGCGCTGGCCAAGCTCGAGGACGCGACCGGGTCCGCAGCAGATGCCGCCGACAAGGTCGAGGTCGTCGTCGAGGGCGCCGACCGTGCCTTGGCGGTCGCCCGAGAGGCGGTGGCGTCCAAGCGGCTGGTCCACCTCACCTACCACGTGCCCGGCCGGGACGAGACGACCGAGCGCGACGTCGACCCGATGCGGCTGCTGACGGTCGAGGGCCGCAGCTATCTCGAGGGCTGGTGCCGGCGGGCCGAGGCGGTCCGGCTCTTCCGCCTCGACCGGGTGCTGGAGATCACCCTGCTCGACGCGCCGTCGGAGCCGCCCGAGGAGGCGCAGGAGCGCGATGTGACGGCCGGGCTGTTCCAGCCGTCCGCCCAGGACCTCCTGGTCACGCTCGACCTCACCGCCGATGCCGCCTGGGTAGCCGAGTACTACCCGACCGAGACGGTCACGCCCAACGGCACCGGCGGCGTGCTGGCTACGCTCCGCACGCCCGACCCGCGGTGGCTCCGCAGGCTCGCCCTGCGCCTGGCCGGCAGCCTCACCGTGGTCGGGCCGCCGTCACTCGCTGCCGAGGTCGCGGCCGACGCGACGCGCGCGCTCCAGGCTTATCCGGACAGATAGGGACGGTTCGGGGGCACCGGCCTAGGCCGAAGGGACTAGCCGAATGCCCGAACATATGGGGCCGTGGGGCGTTCAAGGATTTCCGGCATCGTGCCGAACTTCTGGCTATCGCGTACTGAACGGGGACGCGACCTCCGGAGGGACGACAGCGATGACCACGATCAAGGCCTCTTGCCCCAGCTGCGGGGAGGTCGAGCTCACCTCGGCCGACATCTCGCTCATGGTCTGCAACCACGCGTCGCTGTCCTACTACGCGTTCACCTGCCCCAAGTGCGTCGACGTCGTGAAGAAGCCCGCCGACGACCACGTGGTCTCGCTGCTGATGTCCGGCGGCGTCAAGGCGACCGTCTGGGAGGTCCCCGCCGAGGCGATGGAGCCCAAGGCCGGCCCGGCGCTCGGCTACGACGACCTGCTCGACTTCGCGCTGCAGCTGGCCTCGATGGACCTGCTCGCGGCCGAGGCTGCGACTCCCGCACGGCGCTAGGACCTGCTGCTTTCTGCCTCTCGTACCGTACGGGCCCCCCTCCCTGTGGAGTGGGGCCCGTTCCCGTTCGGGCCGGATCCCGCCGGACGGTCTGCTGCTATCGTCACGGAGCATGTGGGTCTGGATCTCGATCGCCGCCGGGCTGGTGGTCGCGCTGGTCATCTTCGGCGTGGCGGCGCTGCGGTCCTGGCGGCAGGTCAAGGCCCTGCGCTCCTCGTTGAGGGGGGTGCAGGTCGAGCTGCAGTCGTACGCGGACCGGATGCAGGTCGCCGGCCCGGGGGACCGCAAGAACTCCAGCTGAACTAGCCCGGTCGGACCCTGCCGGCCGGGGGATCCGGACGTACACTGAGCGCACGTCAAGAGAGGACACACAGTCATGGGCGATGGAATCTTCAGCGGCGCACACCTGCTGATCGTGGCAGTGATCTTCGTTCTGCTGTTCGGTGCGTCCAAGCTGCCCATCTTCGCTCGCTCGCTGGGCCAGTCGATGCGGATCTTCAAGTCCGAGATCAAAGGCCTCAAGGACGACGACGAGACGGCGCCGACGCCCCCAGCGATGGTGCAGCAGCAGCCGGTGATCCAGGCGCCCGCGCCGATCCCGCCCGTCGTGCAGGCGGCTCCGGCTCCGGCTCCGCAGATCTTCACCGACGCCAACGGTCAGCAGTTCGTCATGCAGCCGGTCACTCCGCAGTCCGAGCAGCACTGACCGGCTGCGCCCGGTCTCTCGAGCTAGATGGCGACGACCAAGCCACGTCGTAAAGCCGTGCCCGCGGCCGGGCCCGACGGCCGGATGTCGCTGATCGACCACTTCATCGAGCTGCGCACCCGGGTCATCCGGGCCACGGTGGCGATCATGATCGGGATGGTCGTCGGCTTCATCATCTGGCACCCGGTGCTCAACATCCTGAAGGAGCCCTACTGCAGCCTGCCGATCGACAAGCGCCACCCCTACGGCGGGATAACGCAGTGTGAGCTCAACTACTCCCATCCCCTGGACGGCTTCAGCATCAAGCTGAAGGTCTCGGCCATCGTCGGCGTGCTGATCGCGGCGCCGGTGTGGCTCTACCAGCTGTGGGCCTTCATCACCCCCGGCCTCAAGCGCAACGAGCGCCGCTGGGCTCTGTCGTTCGTGGGCGCCTCGGTCTTGCTCTTCTCCGCTGGGGTCGTCGCCGCCTACCTCATGCTGTCCAAGGCCCTCGAATTCCTGCTCGGTGCCGCGGGCAGTGGCACGACCTCGATCCTGGACATCGCGCAGTACATCGGGTTCGTGACCCGGGTGATGCTGCTGTTCGGGCTCTCCTTCGAGTTCCCGCTGGTCATCGTGATCCTCAACCTCGCCCATCTGGTCCGGCACGAGCGGCTGTGGTCGTTCCGCCGGATGGAGATCTTCCTGGTCACGGTGTTCGCAGCGGTGGTGACCCCGAGCACCGACCCGTACACCATGCTGGCCCTGGCCGCTCCGCTGTGGGTGCTCTACGAGGTCGCCGCGTTGATCGCCTGGGCGCACGACAAGCGGGTCGACGCCAAGACCGCCGCGCTGACCGAGCTCTCGCCCGACGAGCCGTCGCCGATGCCGCTGCCGTCCTCGCTGGCCGACGCCGAGGCGCTCGCGTCAACGAGCACCCCCGAGGACCCCGCCACCCG
>JAWWOL010000129.1:0-2710 GCA_033851695.1 Frankiales bacterium | reverse complement strand
GCGGACCGGCGGATCAGCTCACCGCGAGAGAGCGTGAGGTGCGCGCGCTCGTCGAGCTCGGGATGCCGGACAAACGAATCGCGAACGAATTGGGCATCTCGGTGAAGACGGTCGAGAAGCACGTCGGCTCCGTGCTGCGCAAGACCGGCGCCGCAAATCGCACCGCGCTGGCCGGGCGGTCGTCGCTGCACCGCTGATGCGCATTGGGTGCCCGCCCATCCGGTGCCCGCACATCCTCACGCAGGCAGCGTGATTGCGGGGAATCCCTACCGTGGGATGGGGGAACCTCCCGTGGCGGCACTGCCCGACGCCTGCCTACGCTGACAGCAGGAGCAAGGAGGTCCCATGGCCGTCGTGTCGCTGAAGGAGATCGTCGTCCGTGCGTTCGACGAGCGCTACGGAGTCCCCGCCATCAACATCGTGAACGACCTCACCCTCGAGGCGGTTCTCGCCGGCGCCATCGCCGCCCAGTCGCCGGTGATCGTGCAGACCTCGGTGAAAACCGTGAAGTCGATCGGCTCCGACGTGCTGTTCGCGATGTGGACGGCGATGACCAAAGACATCGAGGTGCCGGTCACCCTGCATCTCGACCACTGTCCCGAACGCGCCGTGATCACGGAGTGCCTGGAGCGCGGCTGGAACTCGGTACTGTTCGACGCGTCGACGCTGACAGTCGAGGAGAACCAGCGGCAGACGGTCGAGGTGGTGGCGGAGGCCCGACGCTTCGGCGCCCATGTCGAGGGTGAGATCGAGGCGATCAAGGGTGTGGAAGATGGGATCGGCTCGGACACCGAGCCCGCTCGGCACAGCCTCGAGACCGCGCTCAGCTTCATCCGCGAGACCGGCGTGGACGTGTTCGCCCCCTCGATCGGCAACGCGCACGGCGTCTACTCGGCGACACCCGAGCTCGACTTCCAGCGGGTAACCGACCTCGTCGAGGCGACAGGCGTGCCGATCGCGCTGCACGGCGGCAGCGGCATGACCGACGCCCAGTTCCACGACCTGATCTCGCGCGGCTGCGCCAAGGTCAACATCTCCACAGCGCTCAAGATCGAGTTCATGACCGCGAGTCTGGCCTTTCTGAAAGAGGCGGAGGCGGCGGACAAATGGGACCCGCCGTCGCTGTTCAAGGATGTGCGCTCGCGCATCGTCGACCTCACCACGGGGCTCGCCGGCACCTTCGGCAGCGCCGGAAAGGCCTGGTGACCGGTGCCGACGCTGATCTTCGACTGCGACGGTGTGCTCGCGGACACGGAACGGAACGGCCACCTGCCCGCCTTCAACCAGACGTTCGCCGAGGAGGGCGTTCCCGTGCACTGGAGCGACGACGACTATCGCGAGAAGGTGCTGATCGGGGGTGGCAAGGAGCGGATGGCGAGCATCCTGACCCCGGAGTTCGTTGCGGCCAACGGACTGCCGGCCGACGAGGAGGGGCAACGGGAGTTGCTCGCCGCGTGGCACAAACGCAAGACGGCGATCTACACCGGCCTCGTAGCCTCGGGCGCGATGCCGCCGCGCCCGGGGGTCCATCGCGTCGCGGCGGCGGCGGACGCGGCGGGCTGGGGCCTCGCCGTCGCCTCGACATCGGCGGAGCCATCCGTGCGCGCCGTGCTCGAACATGCGGTCGGGAAAGGTCTCGCCGAGAGGTTCGCGGTCTTCGCCGGGGACGTCGTCGCGCACAAGAAACCGGCGCCGGACATCTACCTGCTCGCCATCGACCGGCTGGGTCTCGCCCAGGATGAGGCGGTCGTGGTGGAGGACAGCGGCAACGGAGTTCGAGCCGCCGTCCACGCGGGGCTGCGCACCGTCGTGACGGTCAGCGCGTACACGACCGATGAAGACTTCACGGGGGCGTCGCTCGTCGTGAGCTCGCTCGGTGATCCGGGCGAGCCGGCCGAGACGATCTCGTCGCCGGTCGGGGTGCGTCCCGGGGCCGTCGTCACACTCGACGACCTGGCCGAGGTTCTTGGGAGGGCGCGACCGTGAGCACCGCATCCAGCACACCCACCACTACGCCTGCAAAGGAGCAGCGATGACCACGCAGAGTTATCGCGACACCGAGTTCGTCGTGCACAGCATCGCCCAGACGGCCGTCGACAACGAGAAGACGTTCGGCGACCTGGACTCCGTGGTCGGCGACGGCGACTTCGGGTTCTCGCTCGCGCGAGGGTTCGAGATCGTGCTGGCCGATTGGGACTCCTACGACCGAACCGACATCGGCGCCTTCCTCCAGAAGATCGCGGTGGTCATCACAGGACGCATCGGAGGAACGTCCGGCCCGATCTGGGGCACGGCCTTCCTGCGCGCAGCGACCGGCTCGAAGGGCAGGGACGAACTCACCGGACGCGATGTCGTGGCGATGCTGCGTGCGGCCATCGAGGGCATCAAGGCGCGGGGCGGCGCGGAACTGGGCGACAAGACACTCCTCGACGCACTGTCGCCGATGACCGACGCGATCGAGCAGAAGGTCGGGGAGGGCGCGTCGAGCGACGAGATCGTCGCCGCCGCGGCCGCCGCGGCACGCACGGCGGCCGACGCCACCGTGACGATGCAGGCACGCCGCGGGCGAGCCGCATACACGGGCGAGCGCAGCATCGGCTCGCCCGATCCGGGGGCCGTTGCCGTCGCGGTCATCCTCGAGCGGCTCGCCTCCGAGTGGGCCCACAGACCCCAACAGTCCTGAATATCAGCCAACGACCCGACGTGGAGA
>JAWWOL010000071.1:0-7013 GCA_033851695.1 Frankiales bacterium | reverse complement strand
GGGCGATCACCTGCCGCTGGGCGCCCACGCACTCGGCCTCCATGGCGTCGACCAGCTCGGTGTCGAGCACGCCGCGCAGCACGACGAAGCCGTTGTCGCGGTAGCACAGCTCGAGGGCGTCGAGGGCCGCCTCGTCGATGACAGGCCCGAAGATGGCGGATTCTGCTGCAGGTCGGATCGGCATGAGGACGATCCTAGGACGCATGGAGGCCGGAGAGACCCGGCGCAGCAAGGCATTTACCTGCTCGAAACAGTCTTGTTCCACAAGGGATTGCGCCACGCCGGGGATGGCGTCAGTTGTGGAGTACGGCGGCGCCGCCGAAGCGGCCGTGCGCGAGGTCGGCGAGGGCCTGGGGTGCACTGGCCATGGGATAGCCGACCGTGGTGGGCCGGATGGCGAACCGTTCGGCCAGGCCGAGGAAGGCCTCACCGTCGCTGCGCGTGTTGGCCGTGACGCTGCGCAGCCGCCGCTCCTGGAACAGCTGGTCCGCGTAGTTCAGCGACGGGATGTCCGAGAGCCAGATGCCGGCGACGGCCAACGTGCCGCCCCGGTCGAGGGCGCGCAGGGCGACGGGCACCAGCTCGCCGGCGGGCGCGAACAGGATCGCGCCGTCGAGCGGTTCTGGCGGTGCATCGCTGGCGCCGCCCACCGAGTCGGCCCCGAGGTCGCGGGCCAGCTGCTGGTTGTGCTCGCCGCGGGTCATCACGTGGACCCGGAGCCCCTGGTGCAGGGCCACCTGCGCAGTCAGGTGCGCACTGCCCCCGAAACCGTAGATGCCGAGGCGTCCGCCGGGAGGCACGTCGGCACAGACCAGGGCCCGGTAGCCGATGATGCCCGCACACAGCAGCGGTGCGGCGTGCTCGTCGTCCAGCGCGGGCGGCAGGGCATAGGCATAGGCCTCGTCGACGAGGCAGGCGTCGGCGTAGCCGCCGTCGACATCCCAGCCGGTGAACGCCGGGGCGAGGCAGAGGTTCTCGGCGCCGCGCCGGCAGAACCGGCACGACTGGTCGGTGCCGGCCAGCCACGGCACGCCGACCCGGTCCCCGACGGCGAACCGGTGGGCCCCCTGCCCCAGCGCGTCCACTGTCCCCACCACCTCGTGCCCGGGGGTGACACCGGGACGCTTTGGCGGCAGGTCACCCTCGGCCAGGTGCAGGTCCGTACGGCACACGCCGCAGCAGCTGACCCGTACCCTCAGCTGGCCCGCGCCCGGCTCCGGCTGGTCGCGCTCGACGCGGGACAGCGGTTGGTCGTCGATCGGTGCAGTGCGGCTGACGATCCAGCTCTGCATGAGGCGATGCTCCCGTCGGTCGTACGTCAGCGCGGCGGCATCCGCAGCGCACCGTCGAGCCGGATGACCTCGCCGTTGAGCATCCGGTTGTCGAGGATGTGCATCACGAGGGCGGCGAACTCCGCGGGATCGCCGAGCCTGGGCGGGTGGGGCACCGTCTGGCCGAGCGAGACTCGAGCCGCCTCGGGCAGGCCGGCAAGCAGCGGCGTGTCGAAGAGACCCGGTGCGATGGTCACGACCCGGATCGCGTGCTCGGCCAGGTCACGGGCCGCCGACAGCGTGAGGGAGGCAACGCCGCCCTTGCTGGCCGCGTACGCCGCCTGGCCGATCTGTCCGTCGAAGGCGGCGATCGAGGCGGTGCACACGATGACGCCGCGGTCACCGTCGACCGGCTCGTTGGCCGCCATCGCCGCGGCGGCAAGGCTCAGGACCGTGAACGTGCCCACGAGGTTGACCTGGACGACGCGGGCGAAGTCGGCCGTGGGCAGCGGACCCTGCTTGCCCAGGATGCGTCCTGGGGTGGCGATGCCGGCGCAGCAGATCACGGCGCGCAGCGGCGATCCGCTCGACGCCTCGGCAACCGCGGCGCGCACCTGCTCGGCGTCGGTGACGTCGGTGGGGACGAAACGCACGCGGTCACCGAGCTCGCCGACCGCACCCGCGGAGCCCGGCAGGTCAGCCACCACCACCACCGCACCGGCCCTCGCCATCGCATGCGCGACGGCGCGCCCCAGCCCGGACGCTCCGCCTGTGACGAGCACCGTCGAGTCGGCGTACCGCATCGGCTATGCCCTCCGGATTGCCTGGGAACGCTGGAGATGCCGGCCGATGACCAGACGCTGGATCTGGTTGGTCCCCTCGAAGATCTGCATGACCTTGGCCTCGCGCATGTAGCGCTCGACCGGGTGGTCACGCACATAACCGGCGCCGCCGAGGACCTGGACCGCGTCGGTGGTCACGGACATGGCCGTGTCGGTGGCCACGAGCTTGGCGATGCTCGCCTGGCGGGTGTAGGGCTGCCCGCGGTCCTTGCGCCTGGCGGCCACCAGATAGGTCGCGCGGGCTGCCTCGACGGCGGCGTCCATGTCCGCGAGCATGAACGCAACCCCTTGGTGATCGATGATCGGCGAGCCGAAAGTCTCGCGCTGGCAGGCATAGTCGACGGCGTAGTCGAGCGCAGCCTGGCTGAGACCGACCGCGATCGCCGCGACGCCGAGACGACCCGCATCGAGGGCGGACAGCGCGATCGGCATCCCTTGGCCGACCTCCCCGACGAGGGCGTCGTGCGGCAACAGGGCGTCGTCGAAATTCATCGCGGTCGTCGCTGCCGCGGTCATCCCCATCTTGCGTTCGGGCGTCCCGGCACTGAGCCCCGGCGTGTCAGCCGGGACGTGGAAGCAGGAGATGCCGCCGGTCCGGTCGGGAGACGTACGCAGAAAGCTGGTGTAGAAGTCGGCGTGACCGCCGTGCGTGATCCAGGCCTTGCTGCCGTTCGCTACCCAGCCGTCCGCGGATCGCGTGGCGGCGCACCGCATCGCCGCAGGGTCGGACCCCGCGTGCGCCTCCGACAGGCAGTAGGCGCCGAGCAGATCGCCGGCGGATATCCTTACGGCCAAGGATTTTCGTTGCTGCGCTGTGCCGAATGCCAGGACCGGGTGGCAGGACAGGGTGTGCACGCTGATGCCCAGCGCCACGCTGGTCCAACGCGCGGCGAGCTCCTCGAGCACCTGCAGATAGACCTCGTACGGCTGCCCACCGCCGCCGTGCTCCTCGGCGATCGGCAGGGACATCAGGTCGGCCTTCCCGAGCATCGCGAAGATGTCGCGCGGAAAGCGCTCGGCCTCCTCGTACGAGGCCGCGCGCGGTGCCAGCTCGCGATCGGCGATGTCGCGGGTCAGCTCGATGAGGTCACGCGCCTCCGCCGTCGGCAGGTCACGGTCGACCGCCATGTCAGGCCGACTGCAGGAACAGTTCGAGCAGCTCTTCCTTGCGGGCGTGGAACAGTTCGACGTTGTCGAGCTTGATCTGCTCATATCCCCGGACCAGGTCGGGCAGCTCGAGCAGCTCGACGGCGACGCCCTGGTTGTTGGGGGTCAGGGCGGCGAGCACCTCGTCGACCAGCTGCTCGTACTCCTCGACCAGGGAGCGCTCCACCCGCCTCACCTCGGTGCGACCGAACGGGTCGAACGGCGTGCCGCGGAGCCGGCGCATCCCGGCCAGCACGTGGAAGGCCGGCCGGAACCACGGCCCCAGGCTGATCTTGTGCTTCACCCCGAGCGCCCGCAGCACCGGAGGATGCAGCCGGTACGCGTACCGCGCCCCCTTGCCGAACTGCTCCTCGATCGAGTCGGTGAGCGCCGGGGCGAGGCTGAGCCGGGCGACCTCGTACTCGTCCTTGTAGGCCATCAGCTTGTAGAGGTGGCGCGCGACCGCCTCGGTGACCGCGGTGCCGCCGAGCAGACCCTCCTCGTACGTGCGCACCCGCTCGACCGTGCGCAGGTAGCGCTGGGCATAGGTGTCGTTCTGGTAGGCGACCAGGTCGGCGGCGCGCGTGGTCAGCAGCTGGTCGAGAGACTGTGCCTTCGGAGCAACGGGGTCCGTCCCCTGCGCCACGGCGTTGCGGCCGTGCCGGAAGGCGGCAATGTTCGAGTCGACGGCGATGCCGTTGAGCCGGATCGCGGCCTCGATGGTGTGCGCGGCGACCGGAACCGCTCCCGCCTGGTAGGCGGCGCCCAGCAGCATCACGTTGGCGTACTGCTCGTCGCCGAGCAGGCTGACCGCGAGGGCGGCCGCGTCGATCCCGTACGCCCGCCGGGTGGCCAGCTGGAGCCGTTCGATCTGCTGCAGCGCGTCCGGGGCGGTCGCCGCGACGTCGGTGACGACGGCACCCGTCGGGGTCTGCGTGGTGGAGGCAATGCCCACGGTGCGCGCAGGATCCGCCACCCGCAGGTTGACCGGGTCGGTGCCGGCGAGCAGGTCGGCGGCGAGGTAGAGGTCGCAGCTCCCGTACGCGAGCTTGGCAGAGCCTTCCCACGGCGTGGCCCTGATGCTGAGGTCGGAGACGACGGCACCGCCCTTCTGGGCCAGGCCGGTCTGGTCCAGGGAGCGTACGTGCCTGCCTTCGATGGCGGCGGCCGTCGCGATGATCTGCGCGAGGGTGACGACGCCCGTGCCGCCGATGCCGACGATCCGCATCGAGAACCGATCGGCGGACACCACCCGCTGCGGCTCGGCCGGCTCGTCCACCGAGGTGGTCCCAGACCGGGCCCTGGTGCCGGGGACCACCGTCAGGAACGAGGGGCAATCCCCTGACAGGCAAGAAAAGTCGAGGTTGCAGGAGGACTGGTCGATGGTGGTCTTGCGGCCGAACTCGGTGTCCACCGGGTGCACCGACAGGCAGTTCGACTTCTTGCCGCAGTCACCGCAGCCCTCGCAGACCCGCTCGTTGATGAGCACCCGCTGAGCCGGGGTCGCCATCTTGCCCCTGCGCCGCTTGCGACGCTTCTCGGCCGCGCACTCCTGCTCGTGGATCAGCACGGTCACGCCCGGCACCGCGGCCAGCTCGCTCTGCGCCTCGAGCAGCCGGTCGCGGTGCCGGACGTCCTCACCGCGCCCCAGCTGGCGGCGTACGGCTGCGGTGTCGTCGGTGGTGACGATGATCTTGGCAACGCCTTCGGCCTTGAGCAGCGCGACCAGCTGAGCCAGCGTCCGCTCGCCGACCGGTTGCTGGCCGCCGGTCATCGCCACAGCGGAGTTGCGGAGCAGCTTGAACGTGACGTGGACCCCGGAGGCCACGGCGGCGCGTACGGCCAGACTGCCGGAGTGGGCGAACGTGCCGTCACCGAGGTTCTGGACGAGGTGCTGCTGGGACACGAAGGGAGCCATGCCGATCCAGTGGCCGCCCTCGCCGCCCATCTGGGTGATCCCGGTGATCTCGCCGGCCCGGCCGCCGGGCACGAGCAGCAACATGGTGTGGCAGCCGATCCCTCCGCCGACCAGGCTGCCCGGCTGGACCTGCGTGGAGGAGTTGTGCGGGCAGCCGGAGCAGAAGAACGGCTGGCGCGGCGATCCGGCGAGCGGGAGATAGGTCCTCGGGCGGGGCGGCGCCACCACCGGGATGCCGGCCCGGGCGAGGAGCGGCGCGAGTGTCGTCGCCACGTCGTCGGTGTCCAGCTCACCGAGGCCGCTGAAGAGCAGGGTGCCGTCCGAGTTGCGCTTTCCTTGTACGACAGGCATGTTGGGCCGTCCGTACAGGATGGACTTGACGGCGTCCTCGAGGAACGACCGCTTGTCCTCGACGACGACGATCTGCTCGAGGCCGGTCGCGAAGTCGATGACCACCGACGGCTCCAGCGGGAAGATCACGCCGAGCTTGAGCAACCGGATGCCCCGCCGCTCGAGCGCCTCGTCGTCGAGACCGAGGGTCGCCAGCGCCTGGCGTACGGCGAGGTAGGTCGAACCGGCGGCCACGATGCCGAGCTGCGCATCGTGGGCTCCCGAGGTGCGGTTGAGGCCGCTGCGCCGGATGTACTCGACCGCGATCGGCAGCCGGGTGCGGTGCATGCTCTGCTCGAGCTCGGCGAGCTTGGTCAGGAGCAGGTGGGCGCTCGACTTGTGCCCGTAGGCGACGAGTCCGCCTGGCAGCTCGGAGAGGTCGGGTGCGACCCAGCGCGGGTCGATCGCCGTGGAGGCTCCGTCCGCGACGACGGTGTTCACCTTGACGGCCGACCACAGGCCGCTGGCCCGCGAGAGCTCGACGGCGTGCAGGCCGTGCAGCAGCACCTCGCCCGGGTCGGCCGGGAAGAAGGTCGGGATGGTCAGGTCGGCCAGGGCGAACTCCGACGAGCAGGGAATGCTGGAGGACTTGGCGGCCGGGTCGTCGCCCACGAACGCCACGGCGCCGCCGTTGCCGTCGGTGCCCCCCATGTTGGCGTGCCGGAAGGCGTCGGTGGCCCGGTCGAGCCCGGGCGCCTTGCCGTACCAGAAGCCGGTCACCCCCGAGTAGCGCAGATCGGCCACCGAGCGGGCCAGCTGGCTGCCGGAGACAGCGGTGGCGGCCAGCTCCTCGTTGAGGGCCGGCAGGTGCCGGACGTGGTGCTCGCGGAGCAGGTCCGCGTGCCGCTCGAGCTCCATGTCGAGCCCGGCCAGTGGCGAGCCCTCGTAGCCGGAGACGAAGCTGGCATGAGGCAGCTGCTCGGCGCCGACCCCGCGGTCGATCCGGGCCCGGTCGAGGATGGTCCGCACCAGCGCCTGGATGCCGGTGACGTAGATCGTGCCCTCGACCTTGCGGTAGCGGTCTTCGAGCGAGAAACCCGCCGAGCTGTCAGCGGCTGTCAGGAGAGTCATTGTCGCCTCTCTGATCCGGTGGCTCTGAATGTAGGAAAATCCGAGCCACGGATCTACAGTGAGGGCGAGATCTTGGGCCAATGGCCCAGCCGCGGTCCAGAGCGCCGTCCCTGCGAGGAGCCAACGGAACATGCAGCCCGACGACCTCGACCTGTCCCTGTTGCGGATGCTGGTCGAGGAGCCCCGAGCCGGTACGCGGGAGTACGCCCGGGTGCTCGGCGTCGCCCGCGGCACCGTCCAGGCGCGGCTCTCCCGGCTCGAGAACAACGACGTGATCGCGACCTACGCGCCGAGCATCCGGCCGGCCGCCCTCGGGTTCTCGGTGAGCGCCTACATCCACCTGCACCTGGCCCAGGGCAAGCTCGACGTGGTGGT
>JAWWOL010000069.1:0-4823 GCA_033851695.1 Frankiales bacterium | reverse complement strand
GACCCGGGCAGTGGTACCTGCACCTGTTCGCGCCGGAACAGCCTGACCTCGACTGGACCAACGACGAGGTGCGGGCGGAGTTCGAGTCGATCCTCCGGTTCTGGCTGTCCCGGGGGGTCGACGGCTTCCGGATCGACGTCGCGCACGGGCTCGCCAAGGACCCTGGGCTGCCCGACCTCGCCGGTCGGCTCGAGACCGGAGGCCTCGCCGCAGAGGGGCATCCGCACTGGGACCAGGACGAGGTTCACGAGGTCTACCGGGCCTGGCGCGCGGTGCTGGACTCCTACCCTGGTGACCCGGTCTTCGTCGGGGAGATCTGGGTGGCCGGGCGGGACCGGCTGGCGAGGTACTTGCGACCCGATGAGCTCCACACCGGTTTCGGCTTCTCTTTCCTGGTGGCGCCCTGGACGCCGGCCAGGCTGCGTGCGGCCGTGGACGAGACCCTCGCGACGGTCGAGTCCGTGGGCGCACCGGCGACGTGGGTGCTCTCCAACCACGACGTCATGCGCTCGGTGTCACGCTTCGCCCGGCCGCAGACGGAGAGCTCGCGTTACCTGCTGGACCAGTTCATCGGCGAAGCGGGCGACCTGTCCGTCGGCTCGCGACGTGCCCGCGCGGCGGCGCTTCTGATGCTTGCGCTGCCAGGCGCCTGCTACCTGTACCAGGGTGAGGAGCTCGGGCTGCCCGAGGTCGAGGACCTGCCCGAAGCGGTGCTGGCCGATCCGACCTGGCGGCGGTCAGGCGGGCGGCTGCGCGGCCGTGACGGCTGCCGCGTCCCCATCCCCTGGTCGGGCGAGAAGCCGCCGTACGGGTTCAGCGAGGGCGACGTCGCGGAGCCCTGGCTGCCGCAGCCCGGTGACTGGGGCCCGTACACCGTCGAGGCCGAGCAGCAGCAGGCGGATTCGATGCTGAACCTCTACCGGGCCGCCCTGCGGCTGCGTCATGAGTCGCCGGCGCTGGGGGACGGCAGGATGCGCTGGCTGGACTCTCCGCCGGACGTCCTGCTCTTCGCCCGTGAGCCGGGGTTCGCCTGCTTCGTCAACGTCGGTGCCGGCGCGGTCGAGCTGCCTCGGGGGAGCAGGATCGTCCTGTCCAGCGCGGAGATCCCTGCCGACGGGCTCGTCCCTCAGGACACCGCAGTCTGGCTCGAGACCAGACCCGCGTAGGACTTTTCCGGACCGGCAGCCGTGGTCAGGCGGGGACGACATTGCGGATGATCATCACGAGGTCTTGGTAGTCGGCGTTCTTGCTCTCCGACACCCGGCCGGTGTCGACCGCGACCAGGTAGGCGTTCGGCATGCGGACATGGCCCGGCCCGTACGCCGGATAGACCCGCATGTCGTGCTGGGCGGTCGGGTCGTTGAGCCCGTCCCAGGAGAAGACGACGTCCTTGTTGTCGCCGGCGTAGAGGCCGAACGCCCCCGACGGCGTGAGCGTGGTGGACCCGACCGTCGTCGGCATCAGCTTCTGGTTCTGGTTGTAGGTCGTCGACGACGGGTCGGCCGGGAAGATCCAGGCCCGGTGGCAGCTCGTGTTGCAGGAGCCGTCGGTCGGCAGAGCCGCCCCCTTCGCGAACCAGCCTGTGGCGTGGTAGGGCACGGTGCTCGGGCTCGAGTAGTGCGCAAGGTCCGTCAGGGTGACCGGAGTCGACGGGTCGGCGGCCCGGAAGTAAGGGACGGAGACCTCGTCGGTGCCGGGATAGATGCTCTGCATCTTGAGGAATCGCTGGTCCATGCTCGCGGTGTCGACGACGGTGCTGTAGCCCAGTGCCTGCACGATCTGGTGCAGCACCGGCTCGTTGTTGCCGCCGAACCCGCAGGCGATCAGTCCGGACAGGTTGGCCGAGCCCACCGGCATCGCGGCCACGTTGCTGGTGAAGGTCAGCGTGGCGTTGCGGTTGGAGCCGCTGACGCCGTACGGGTCCGCGGTGCTGGGGCAGTTCGTCGGCGCGGTCGGGTGGAACTGCACGGCCACGGTTGCCGTGCCGCCGGCCGGAACGGTCAGCGAGGTCGGCTGGCCGGGGGCCAGGCCATAGCTCGAGGCGTCGGGGCCACCGATCGCCAGGCCGGTCACGGTCGCGTTGGCATTGCCGCGATTGGCCAGGGTGAACGACCTCGCCTGGGGGAGCGGCTGGCCCCGTACGGCGGAGAAGACCAGCCGCGGTGCGGACAGCGCAAGCGAGGCGTCATCCGGCGAGCTCACGGCGAGCTGCGGTGCCGCGGTGGTCGTCGGCGGGGTCGTGGCGACGACGGCGACGCTCTTGGTGGCGCTGACCCCGGTCGCGATGGTGGCCGAGAACGGCTTGACCACCCTCAGCCGGTAGGCGCCCGCCGGCCGGCGTGCCTTGATGGTGAACGTCGACTGCCTGGTCAGGACGCCGCTCGCCAGCGTTGCCCAGCTCTTGCCGCGGAGGATCTGCAGCCGTACGGGTCCGGTGGCCTTGGGGCTGACCGTGCCGGTGACGACGAGGGGGTTTCCGGCCGGGACCTTGGCCGTCGCGCTCGCCTTGACGTGGAAGCTGGCGGCGGTGATCTTGACGTGCACGGTGTGGCTCGGCGATGCGGCGCGGATGACCCGGAAGATCCACGTGGTGGGCTTGGCGGGGACCTTGATCGTGAACGAGTAGGCCCCGGTGGCCGACGTGGTGTGGTGGCTGAGGTACTTCCAGTGCCCGGCGACGTAGCGCTGCAGGTAGACCGGGGTTGCCGTCCGCGGGGTCACCTTGCCGGAGATCACGACCGAGGAGCCCACGTGGACGGTCATCGGGTTGGCCGTCACGGTGAGGTGGGTCGTGCTCGCGTCCGCAGCGGGGGCCGGACCGAGGACGGAGAGTGACACCGCTGCCGCGGCCAGCCAGGGCATGGCGAAGCGGCCCGTACGACGGGTGGTGGCCTGACTCAAAAGGTCTCCTGCAGGTCGTGGGGGGGCAGGCTTGCCGCGAGCCCTTCCCTCGGTTGATCGCCATCACACCTGTGCGTGACAGGGCGAGTCCACCGCTGGGGGCAATACCTGCGAAATCGGGCGCCGGCTGCCGTTCGTTACACGTTCCGCCGGTCACCAGCTGTTACGCCCCGTGCGAACCGACCTTTCGCCGCCGGGCCGCCCGTGCTCGAGTGGCCGCATGGACGTACTCGTACTCGGCGGCACCGCCTGGCTCGGCCGCGAGGTCGCCCGGCAGGCGCTCGCGGCCGGCGACTCCGTCACCTGCCTGGCCCGCGGCGAGAGCGGCCCGGTGGCCGACGGTGCCACGCTGATCGCCGTCGACCGGGCCCAGCCGGACGCGTACGACGGTGTCCGCGACCGCGAGTGGGACGAGGTGGTGGAGGTCTCGTGGCAGCCAGGTTTCGTACGAGATGCGCTGGCGGCACTGGGTTCTCGGGCCCGGCACTGGACCTATGTCTCCTCCGGAAATGTCTACGCGACGCATGCGCAGCTGGGTGCTGACGAGTCCACCGAGCTGCTCCCTCCGACCGGGTCCCTGGTCGTGGACCGGCAGGAGTACGGCCAGGCCAAGGCCGCCTGCGAGCAGTTCTCCTCCGTGGCGGTCGGCGATCGGCTGCTGGTCGCGCGGGCGGGCCTGATCGGCGGCCCCGGCGACGACTCCGACCGGACCGGCGCCTGGGTCGCGCGGGCCGCACGGGATGAGGAGCCGATGCTCGTACCCGATGCCGGTGATCAGCCCTGCCAGGTGGTCGACGTACGCGACCTCGCGGCGTGGTTGCTCGCCTGCGCCCGGGCAGGGACCACCGGCGCGTACGACGCCGTTGGCCCGGTGATGCGGTTGGGCGAGTGGATCGGCCTGTCCCGCGCGGTCGCCGGCCACACCGGGGACGTCGTCACGGCTCCGCCTCAGTGGTTGCTGGACCAGGGAGTCCAGATGTGGGCAGGTCCGGACTCGCTGGCGATGTGGCTCGCCGAGCCTGGGTGGGAGGGCTTCGCCGCCCGTTCCGGCGCCGCCGCCGCCGCGGTGGGCCTCCGGCACCGGCCGCGCCGTGACCTCCTCGAGGACCTGTTCGAGTGGGAGCGGGCCCAAGGTCTCGAACGCCCGCGCAAGGCCGGGCTCACGGCCGACCGCGAGCGGGAGCTGCTCGCGCTGCTCGGATCCTGACCGTCTGCCTGATCAAGTCGTCCCGCCCCCGGGCCGAGACCGCCTGGGACGACTGATCTGAGGAGACGCTTGATCGACGACGACCACCCCGACGGGCGCGCGGCGGGCAGTGGCTTCGCCGCGTTCGGCGACTCCGACCGCAAGGCCGAGCAGCGCACGCGTCGCCGGAGCGTGGCCGGCCGGGCGGTCGCCGGGCTGCTCGTCCTCGGCGCGGTCGCCGCCCTGGCCGCAGTCACCGGCGGTGGTCCCGGCAAGCCCGGCTCCGCCCCCAGCTCGGTCGCGGCAGGACCGGTGGTCGGCACGGCCAGGGTGCCGCTCCCGCCACAGGTGGTCTTCGTCACCGCCACGCTCGGGTACGCGCTCTACGTCTACTGCGACTCCCAGCCCGTGGGCGAAGGCTGCCAACCGGCCCTGTCCAGGACGACGGACGGCGCCGCCAGCTGGACCCCGGTCACGCTTCCCGTCGGTACGCCGGTCGACCCCACCCACTCGTACGGGATGAGGGCCAGCGGCCACGACGTGATGCTGGCCTGGACGACCGCGGCCTTCGTCTCGACGAACGAGGGCGACGCCTGGCGGGCGATCACCCCCGATCTCACGGGGACCACGACCGACGTCCCCTCCGGCGACTTCCTGATCGGCAACGAGTCACGGCTGCTGGTGGTGGACCCGGTGAAGGCGACCGCCCTGATGTTCCGGCCGCCGCAGAAGGTGG
>JAWWOL010000045.1:0-3800 GCA_033851695.1 Frankiales bacterium | reverse complement strand
CGCTCGGCCCCGACCTGCCGTCGGCGCTGGGTTTCATGGCCCGCCACCCGCTGCGTACGGTGCAGCTGTTCTTCACCCCGGCGGTCAAGTGGCACACGTTGCTCTGGATCTTCGCGCCGTTCGCCCTGCTGACGGCCGGGTCATCGACGCTGATCCTGCTGGTGCCGCTGCTGGCAGAGCGGTTCTTCTCCTACGGCCAGCAGTACTGGGTCGTCGGCTACCACTACACCGCGACCGCCGCGCCGATCGTGGCGATGGGTGCTGCGGAGGGCTTGCACCGGCTACTTCCGTTGCTGCGCAAGGACTCTGTACGGCGCGCCGTTGCCAGCTGGGTGCCTGCCGCCGTTGCGCTGGCCGGGCTCGCGGGCATCGCGTACTTCCCGTTGCACGAGCTCTTCCTGCCGCGGCTGTGGGAGACGGGCGGCCGGGTTGCGGCGGCGAACGCGGCCGTGGCGCAGGTGCCGCGCGGCGTGACGGTCGAGGCCACCGACCGGCTGCAGCCGCACCTGGTCGACCACACCGATGCGCTGCTGCTCGACGGCACCGAGACCTCCGCGACGTGGCTGGTGGCGGACGTGAGCGAGGCGGACTGGCCGCTGAAGAGCGCGGCCAAGCAGCAGGCCTACGTGACCCGGCGCGAGAGCGAAGGCTGGACCGTGGTCTTCGACCGCGACGGCTTCGTCGTCCTGCACGCGGGCCAGTCCTAGTGCTGAGGTGAGCACCCGCCGCGGGCCGCAGCCCACCTGGTTGAATGCTGACGTGCCCGAGCCGGAGACTCCCCGCCCGCGGGCAAGCGTGTACGGGGTTCTCGGCGTGCTGCCCGCCCTGGTCTGCTCCGCCTGGATCGCGGTCGGCGTGGCGTTGTTGCTGCTGCGCGCGTTCCAGCCCTGGTTCGCGGTTCCGGCGGCACTGGCCCTGTTGGCGGTCCTGGTCCGGCTGGTGCCGGTCCGGTGGTGGACCGCGCCCTCCGGCCCCACCTGGGCGCTCGTCCTCACCTTGGCGATCGTGCTGCTCGCGGGCGTCTGGGCGGGGATGCATGCCTCCGAGAACCTCGTCGTGCGCAGGGATCCTGGCCCGTACGGGCTGATCGGCTCGTGGGTAGCGCAGCACGGCACCATCTCGATCCCGTCGGACGCCGCGGTCTTCGGGCACCTGCCGCACATCGGCTTCAGCACCCCGGCGTTCTACGGCCGCCGGGCCGACGTGCTCCAGCCGCAGTTCATGTCGGGGCTGCCGCTGCTGCTCGCCCCGGCGCACTGGATCGGCGGGCTGCCCTGGCTCCTCCGGGCCAACGCGGTGATCGGCGCCTTCGCACTCCTGACGTTCGCAAGCTTCGTGGCCCGCGTCGTCGGACCCCGGGCGGCGCCGTTCGCCACCGCGGTGCTGGCGCTCAGCTATCCCGAGACGCACGCCTTCCGGTCCCCGTACAGCGAACCGTTGACCCAGCTGATGGTCTTCGGCGGGCTCTGCCTGCTCTGGGACGCCGGCCGGCGCGGCGAGGCGACCTCGCGAGCGGTCGGGCTGGCCGGGCTGGTGCTGGGGTTGACGGCTGCGGTACGCATCGACGCCGTCGCCGACCTGCTCCCGCTGGCCGCCGTGGTCGTCGTGCTGGCGGTGGGCTCGCGTCGCTGGGACGCCGCCGGACTGACCGTGGGGCTCCTCGCCGGCATCGGTGTCGGGGTGGCCGACGGCTGGTGGCTGCACTACGCCTACCTCCGCGACACCCGCGCCCAGCTCACGCTGGTCGGCTTCGCTCTGCTGGGTGTCTCCATCGCCGCCATGGTCGCCATCCCCGCCGGGCGCCGGCTGGTGCGGCGCTGGCCTCTGACGACGCGCTGGCCGGGAATCCTTGCTGCTGCGGCAATCCCGCTGCTCGCCGTCTTCGCCTACGCCGTCCGGCCGTACGTCGAGCACCCGCATTCGCCGGCCGGCGACCGGACGGCGCAGGAGGTGGGCCGGCTGCAGGCACTGAGCCACCTGCCCATCGACCCGCACCGGACCTACGCGGAGTACTCCCTGCGCTGGATGGGCTGGTGGGTCGGCGTTCCGGCGATCCTGCTGGCGGCCGTGGCTGCCGGTCTGATCGTCCGGCGGTGGCTCGCCGGTCGGGACGCCGAGCTGCTGCCGGTCGTGGGGACCGGGCTTGCGGTGGCGCTGCTGGTGTTCTGGCGGCCGTCGATCACCCCTGACCATCCGTGGGCCGACCGCCGGTTCGTGCCGATCGTGCTGCCGGTGCTGGTGCTGCTGGTCACCTGGCTGCTGGCCCGCGTCGCCGGGGACAGGAGGTGGCGCCCCGCCGTTCCCGTACTCGGCCTGGCCGTCCTGGTCCCGACCGTCGCCACGACCGCCCCGCTCGCCTGGACCCGTACGGAGACCGGTCAGCTGTCAGCCCTCCACGCGCTCTGTGCCCGGATCCCGGCGTCAGCGGCTGTGCTGTTCGTCGACGACGGCCTGGCCGCGCGCTGGGCGCCGGCAGTACGCGACGAGTGCGGCGTGCCCACCGGCTACGTCATGGCCGCGGCCCCGGTCGACGTGTCGGCCGTGGCGGCAGCCGTACGGGCTCATGGTCGCTCCCTCGTGCTGCTCGGCGCGACGGCAGCCGAGCTGGCCGGCCGCGACCCGCAGCACACCGTGGGCCTGACCTACCCGGTCGACGAGCGCACGCTGACCACGCCGCCGAAAGGGACGGACACCGAGCGGACGGACGTCTGGTCCGCCCTGGTCCCTGGCTGATACTGGGCGGATGACCGAGCAACCCGACGTCTTCTCCCAGCGGTGGTCCGGCGGCCACCGGGTCGACCCCGCCTGCCTGGGGGATGAGCTGACGATGCTCAGCCAGTACCTCGACTACTACCGCACCACGTTCGAGCTCAAGTGCGCCGGCGTGGCACCCGAGCAGCTCAGCGCCCGGGTGATCCCGCCGTCCACGTTGAGCCTGCACGGGCTGCTTCGGCACCTGGCGGGTGTCGAGCGGTGGTGGTTCCGGATCCAGTTCGCCGGCGAGCAGGTGCCGGAGCTCTACTACACCGACGACGATCCGGACCAGGACTTCGACTCTCTCGACGGCGACGTCGGCGAGGCGCTGGAGGTCTGGCGGCGGGAGTGCGCCCGGTCCCGCGAGATCGTCGCGGCCGCTGGGTCGATGGACAGCCTGGGTACGAGGCGGGTCACCGGTGAGCCGTTCTCGCTGCGCTGGGTGTTGCTGCGGCTGGTGGCGGAGTACGCCCGGCACGACGGCCACGCCGACCTGCTGCGGCAGCGCATCGATGGGCGGACCGGGGAGTAGGGCTCAGACCGCCGCGACGTCGGGCACGAGCTCTGCCCACACGGTCTTGCCGTCAGAGCTGGCGTCGGCGCCCCAGCGGGTGGACAGCAGGTCGACCAGGAACAGCCCCCGTCCGCTCTCCGCCAGCGCGTCGGCGTGGCGTGGTCGGACCGGGCGTTTCGAGCTGTCGCTGACCTCGGCCCGCACCCCGCCCCGCTCGCCCTCGAGCACCGCCAGCCGGATCGTGATCTCGGTCCCGGCGTGACGGACGGCGTTCGCGACCAGCTCCGTCACCACGAGCTCGGCGTCTGAGCACACCCCCTCGGCTCGCCAGCGCCTGCACACGCTCAGTACCAACATCCGGGCGTGTGCCGCCGAGCGGGCTTCCGCAGGCAGCACAGCGACCAGCTGGTTGCCCTCGTCGATCACGGTGTGGGGCGGCTCGGCCGCGGCAGAACTGCCAGGATGGCTGACGATGACGTCCTCCGATCGGGACTGTGCTGCGAGTGGTCTACCCGTCTCCCGAGAATCGTCC
>JAWWOL010000027.1:0-5776 GCA_033851695.1 Frankiales bacterium | reverse complement strand
GCGGACCTGGTCGGATCGACCGAGTTCATCATCCGCACCCTCGACGCTGCCCCCGCGGGTTCCCGGTGGGCGATCGGCACCGAGCTCAACCTGGTCAAGCGGCTCGCCGAGGCCCACCCGGACAAGACCGTGGCCTTCCTGGAGAAGACCGTCTGCTTCTGCTCGACGATGAACCGGATCGACCTGCCGCACCTGGTGTGGGCGCTCGAGTCGCTCGTCGACGGCACCATCCCCAACGAGATCCGGGTCGACGAGCAGACCGCCGCGTACGCGAAGGCCGCGCTCGACCAGATGCTCGCACTGCCGTAGCGACTCGCGAGCCGCCGGGCGGAGGCCCTACAAGCCGGGAGCACCCCAGACCGGGAACCACCGGGACAGGTCGGGCTCGATCTTGAGGTCGGCGCCGATCACCCCGCGCAGCTGGAGCTCGAGCGCGTTGTCGCGCTTCTGTCCCGGCAGCGGGGCGAACGGGTAAAACGTGCCGCGCTTGTAGAGGTAGACCAGGCCGACCGTCCGGTCGGAACCGTCGATCGTCCCCGTGAACCCCACCACCGAGCACAGCAGCGCCTGGCCGAAACCGGCCCCCTCGAGCGAGGAGTTGATCGCGTGCAGCTCGGTCACCAGCCCGGCCATGTCCTCCGGATCGTGCTTGCAGACCAGCCACGTGTAGCCGTACGAATCCTGCACCTGCTGGGCGGGACCGCCGTCAGCGGCGAGCAGCTGCTGGGCCTCTGCCTGCATCGTGGCGAAGGCACCACCCTCGGCCGCCTTGAAGCACACGGCGCCCTCGCCGGTCGGGGTCAGCCCCATCGACGCCTGCAAGGTCAGCGCCGCGGTCGGCAGCGCGAACAGGTCGTCCAGGTTGGCCTTGACCGGCTTGCTGCGGCCGAGCAGCGAGTCGAGAAAGCCCATGTCAGGCCGGCTGGCCGAGCTCGCGGGCGATCGAACCGAGGTTCTCCAGCCGGCGCTCGAGCGACGGGTGGGTGGAGAACAGCGAGGAGAGGCTGAGGCCCGGGGCCAGCGCAGGGGTGAAGAAGAACGCGTTGACCGGCTCGACCCGGCGCAGGTCGTTGGTCGGGATCCGGCCCATCTCGCCGGTGACCTTGACCAGGGCGCTGGCCAGGGCCGACGGCCGGCCGGTGAGCAGCGCGCCGGAGCGGTCAGCCGCCAGCTCCCGGTAGCGCGAGAGGGCGCGGATCAGCAGGAAGCTGATCGCGTAGACGATGCCGGAGACGAACATCACGATCGCCACCAGGCTCGCGGTGTTGTCCCGGTCGTTGCGCCGGCCACCGCCGAACATCTCCGAGTAGAAGGCAAACCGGGTGATGATGCCGGCCAGCACGCCGAGGAAGCTCGCGATGGTCATGACGGCGACGTCGCGGTGGGCGACGTGGGACAGCTCGTGCGCGAGAACCCCCTCGAGCTCCTCGTTGTCGAGGCGCCGCATGATGCCGGTGGTCGCGCAGAGCAGCGCCCGCTTCTGGCTGCGGCCAGTGGCGAAGGCGTTGGGCATGTCGACGTCGGCGACCGCCACGACCGGCTTGGGCATGTCGGCGAGCGCGCAGAGCCGGTCCACGATGGCGTGCAGCTGCGGCGCCTGCTCCGGCGTGACCACGTGGCCACCCACCGCGAACAACGCGATCCGGTCCGAGGCGAAGTACTGCAGCAGGAAGAACCCGCCGGCGATGATCACGATCAGCAGGACGGAGACGTGCAGCGCGATGAGCACGCCGACGAACAAGACGTAGAGCAGGCCGAGCAGGAAGACCGTCAGCACCATGCGGCTGACGAGCTTACGGTCGGGGCGGAAACGGCTGCTGGCCATCGCTGCGGGTCAACTCTCCTGTGCTCGACTGATCAGAGGTCTCTCTGTGCTCCTCAACGCCCTCGGCGCCGACCGCGTTCCTACCCCTCAACCCGGGATCAGACCCTCGTCGCCGACCAGCTCGCGGACGTCGTCGAGGGAGACCTCGGGGGTGGGGATGACGATGTCGCTGGGCACCAGCTCGTCGTCCGACACCGGCCGGCCGACCTCGCGTACGCGCTCGGTCAGCGCGGTCAGCGCCTGCCGGTAGAGCGCCTCGTCCCCGGCCTCGAGAGCCAGCTGCAGCTCGGTGTCGAGCGCGTTCAGCCCGTCGATCTCGGTGTCGTCGACTCTCAGCTGCCCCTCGCCCATGATGCGGACGATCATCACTGGCCTTCCTTGTCCAGGCGGATCGGCTCAGCCGACTCGGCAGGCGCAGCGGCGCCGCCCTCGATCGCCGCCGGAGCGGACCCCGCGGCGAGCGCACCCTTCATCTTGGCCAGCTCGAGCTCGACGTCGCTGGTCGAGGACATCCGGTTGAGCTCGGCCTGGATGTCGTCGTTGCCGCCGGTCGAGCTCGCGTCGTCCAGGGCACCGGAGGCAAGCAGCTCGTCGATGGCGCCGGCGCGCGCCTGCAGCTGGGCGGTCTTGTCCTCAGCCCGCTGCATGGCCATGCCGACGTCGCTCATCTCCTCGGAGATCCCGGAGAACGCCTCGCCGATGCGGGTCTGCGCCTCGGCAGCGGTGTAGCTGGCCTTGATCGTCTCCTTGCGGGTGCGGAAGGACTCGACCTTGGCCGCGAGCCGCTGGGCGGCCGCGGTGAGCTTCTCCTCCTCGGCCTGCAGCTGGGCGTGCTGGGCAGCCAGGTCGCCGAGCTGGACCTGGGTCGCCGAGCGCCGGGTCAGCGCCTCGCGGGCGAGGTCCTCACGGTTCTGGGTGAGCGCCGCCTGCGCCTGCACGGCCAGCTTGTCGCCGCTCTGCTGCAGACCATTCATCTGCAGCTCGAGGCGCTTGCGGGAGGTCGAGACGTCGGCCACCCCACGGCGCACCTTCTGCAGCATCTCCATCTGCTTCTGGTAGGAGTAGTCGAGGGTCTCGCGCGGGTCCTCGGCCCGGTCCAGCGCCTTGTTGGCCTTGGCCCGGAAGACAAATGCAAGTCGCTTGCTCAGACTGGCCATCGGCGTCGGACGCCCCTTTCCCGACCGCAGGTACCGCACCGGCGGTCACATCCAGCCTACGCACGCAAGCCCCCGGTCGGTATCCCCAACCGGCCCGTGCCGCAAGGGGCGGGGACGGCTACCCTGTGCGAGTGCTAGGACGTCGTACGCCGGGAGATCCGGCGTCCCCCCAGAACGCTTCCGACCCGGCCGCGGTTCCCGGTCCCCGTACGGGTAAGGGCAGGCCCACGCCCAAGCGCAGTGTCGCCGAGAAGCGCAGGACCCCTGTCACCGCGCCGACCAACCGGCGCGAGGCGGCCAAGCAGTCCCGCCAGCAGGCCGCGATCCGGCGCAACGACGCCCGCAAGGCACTCGTGGCCGGCGACGAGCGCGCCCTGCCGGGCCGTGACCGCGGCCCGATCCGGCGCTACGTGCGCGACTGGGCGGACGGCAAGCGCACGCTGTCCGAGTTCCTGCTGCCGAGCATCTTCATCGTCTACTTCGGCAGCGTGCTGACCTCCGGCGGCACCCGCAGCGTGTTCGTCGTGCTGCTCACCGCGATCGTGGTCATCAACTTCATCGAGGTCGGCGTCATGCTCACGCTGCTGCGCCGGGCGCTGGACCGCGAGTTCCCTGGCGGTGGCCCGGGGCGCAAGGGCGCCATGCTGTACGGGCTGATGCGGCTGACCGCCATGCGCTTCATGCGGTTGCCCAAGCCGGCCGTACGCCGCGGGCAAGGCCCCCGCCCGGTCCGCTGAAACCGGCTTCGGCCCGGTGAGGCTTGATTGAGGAGTTCGTGAGAGCGGGCTGAAACAGCGGCTTCGGCTCAGACACTCGAGTGATGAGACCCAGGACCGGCGGCCTTGCGCTGCTGCTGGCCAGCGCGACCCTCGTCAGTGCCCTGACCGGGGCTGCGTCCCCCGCAACCGCGCCCGCCAGGACCTCCAGCAGCCCACCCGCCGCCGCCGGCACGTACGTGGCGACCCCCTCCGCCCCGGCGGCCGGCGCCGTATGGCCGGCGCTTGCCCACACGGACTCCGTCTCGGCGCCCTGCGGCCGGATCGCCCCGCCATCGGGCGGCTACCGGCACGTGGTCTGGATCTGGCTGGAGAACCGTTCCTACGACACCGTGATCGGCGGCCCGGGGTCGTGGGCGCGCGGGCAGGCCCCGTACCTCAACCGGCTCGCCGCCAGGTGCGGCCTGGCGACGAACTACCACAACGTCAGCCACCCCTCGCAGCCGAACTACTTTGCCGCGGTGGCAGGCACAACAGGGGGCGTGCACACCAACTGCGAGCCGTCGACCTGCTCGTTGCCGGCCATCCCGACGCTGTTCGGCCAGGTGGCCGCCAGCGGCAGGCAGTGGCGCTCGTACGAGGAGAACATGCCCGGCCCGTGTGTCGCGAAGAACGTCGGGACGTACGTGGACAGGCACAACCCGGAGGTCTACTTCCCGTCCGACGCGGCCCAGTGTCAGGCGTCCGACCTGCCGATGGGGACGCTCAGCGCCGGTCCGTTCGCGGCAGCACTCGACACGAACCGGCTGCCGGCCTTCAGCTTCGTCACCCCGGACGTGTGCACGGACATGCACAGCTGCCCGACCCGAACCGGCGACGACTGGCTGGCCCGTTGGGTGCCGCGGATCGTGGCGAGCCCCGGTTACCGGCAGGGCAGCACCGCGGTGTTCATCACCTTCGACGAGGGCGAGGGCGGCCACAGCTATCAGTGCGCGACCGACACGACCGACGTCGGGTGCCACGTCGCCACCGTGGTCGTCGCCCCGTCGACCCCTGCGGGGACGCGGTCCGGCGTGCTGTTCAACCACTACAGCTTGTTGCGGACCACCGAGGAGCTGCTCGGCATCCGCCCGCTCCTGGGCCACGCCGGGGACTCCGGCACGAACAGCATGGTGGGGGCGTTCGGCCTCTGACCGGTCAGCCGGTCGGGCTCAGCGACATCGGGCCGTAGACGTCGCGGTCGTCCTCGAACAAGGTGACCGCGTGGACCCCGTCGGCGGCAAGCTCGCGCCAGGTCTCGCCGATCCAGGACTCCGCGTCGCCTTGGGTCGGGAAGTCCTCGCTGCGGCCGGTCTCCGCCGCGCCGGTGGTCTCGTACCGCCAGGTCCAGCCCATCTCACTCCCTCTGCCGCCGTTGCGTCGCCAGCACAGTATCGGCGGTGGCCGACGATCGGCGAGCACCTCCCGTTACGATCGCCGGGCCTACCCAGCCCGCCATCCCGATGGGGAGTCCCGTGACCCGGCCGACCCGCACCCTGATCCTGGGCGGCGCTCGCTCGGGCAAGTCGGCGTACGCCGAGGGCCTGCTCGCAGCCGAGCCGGACGTCACCTACGTCGCCACGGCAGCCGCCCGGCCCGCCGACGCCGAGTGGGCCGAACGGATCCGGGCGCACCAGCAGCGGCGGCCGGCCGGCTGGCGCACCGCAGAGGATGCCGACCTGGCCGCGCTGCTGGCCGCGGACACCGGGCCGGTCCTCGTCGACTGCGCCTCGCTGTGGCTGACCGGCGTGCTGGACGCGCACGGCTGCTGGGACGACTCGCGCGCCGGGTCGGCAGCCATGACCAGCGCTCGGGCCGCGTACGACGAGCTGCTGGCCGCATGGAGCGTCCGGCAGGCCCGTACGGTGATGGTGTCCAGCGAGGTCGGCTGGGGCGTGGTCCCTGCGACCGTTTCCGGCCGCCTCTTCCGCGACGAGCTCGGCCGCCTCAACGCGGCTCTGGCCGCGACGGCCGACGAGGTCGTGCTGGTCGTGGCCGGTCTGCCGCTGTGGCTGAAGGGAACGACGTGACGACCGAGC
>JAWWOL010000001.1:0-17382 GCA_033851695.1 Frankiales bacterium | reverse complement strand
ACCCGGGCCGGCGAGGGGGCCGTCCCCAGCTGCGGCTGGTGCGGGCGGCCCGCGGCCGACTGGGTCTGCCCGGTCTGCGGCCACCGCCGGCTCCGGGCGGCGGTGGTCGGTGCTCGGCGCACCGCGGAGGAGCTCGGCCGGGCGTTCCCCGGGGTGGTCGTCCGCACCTCCGGCAGGGAGGGGGTCCTCGCCACGGTCGAGACCGGGCCGGCGCTGGTGGTGGCGACGCCAGGGGCTGAGCCGGTCGCCGAGGGCGGCTACGGCGCCGTGCTGCTGCTCGACGCGTGGGCGCTGCTCGGGCGGGCCGACCTGCGCGCCGGTGAGGAGGCGTTGCGCCGGTGGATGCTGGCGGCCGCCCTGGCCCGGCCGGGGTCCGGGCCGGGCGGCGGGCGGGTGGTGGTCACGGCCGACTCGTCGCTGCCGTCCGTGCAGGCGCTGCTGCGGTGGGACCCCGCCTGGCATGCCCGCCGCGAGCTCGCCGACCGCGCGGCGGTCGCCTTCCCGCCGGCCGTACGGATGGCCGCGCTCACCGGCAGCCGCGAGGCTATCGAGGACCTGCTGAGCCACGCCACGCTGCCGCCGGGAGCCGAGGTGCTCGGGCCGCTGGAGGTCCTCGAGGCCCGCTCGCGCGAGACGGGGGAGCCCCGCCAGCGGGCGCTGGTCCGGGTGGCCCGGGCGCACGGCGCCGAGCTGGCGGCGACGCTCAAGATCGCGTCGTCCGCGCGCAGTGCGCGCAAGGCCATCGAGACCGTGCGCGTCGTACTCGATCCGGTCGAGGTCGGCTGAGCACACCCCGGCGCATCGGGGTCAATCTCCCTCCGAGAGACTCTGCGCTGCCCGCCCGGTGCGGGCAGCGCAGAGCCTGGGTCAGGACCTGTCCTGCCCCGAGCACGCTTGCCCGGTGACCGGAACCGGAACACGCTGCCCGCCCGGCACCGCCCCTCCGTAGACTTGTCCACCACACCCCGTGAGGAGCCCCGTGTCCGTCAAGCCCATCCGCCTGTTCGGTGACCCGGTGCTGCGCACCCCGGCGGTCGAGGTCGTCGACTTCGACAAGCAGCTGCGCAAGCTGGTCAAGGACCTCGAGGACACCATGATCGACGCGCCCGGCGCCGGCCTCGCCGCCCCGCAGATCGGCGTACCGCTGCGGGTGTTCACCTACGACATCGACGACGAGCTCGGTCACCTGATCAACCCGGTGCTCACGGACCTCTCCGAGGACGAGCAGGATGGCGAGGAGGGCTGCCTGTCCTTCCCCGGCCTGGCCTTCCCGACCAAGCGGGCCTTTCGGGTGGTGGCCAAGGGCATGAACGTGTACGGCGACCCGGTGGTCATCGAGGGCAGCGAGCTGCTGGCCCGCTGCCTGCAGCACGAGACCGACCACCTCGACGGGGTGCTGTTCATCGATCGGCTCGACACCGAGCAGCGCAAGCTGGCCATGAAGGCGATCCGCGAAACCGAGTGGGGCGGAGAGCCGGCACCGATCGTCCGGCTGTCACCGCACGCCACCGGTGGTCTCGGCCGCTGATCTCGTGCGCCTCCTCTTCGCCGGCACGCCCTCGATCGCCCTCCCTTCCCTCGAGGCCCTGCTCGCCTCCCGGCACGAGGTGGTCGCCGTCCTGACCCGTCCCGATGCGCCGGCCGGTCGTGGCCGGACGTTGGTTGCCAGCCCGGTCAAGGAGCGTGCCCTGGCCGCCGGCCTCGAGGTCCTGACACCGGCCAAGCCGAGCGAGCCGGACTTCGTCGACCGGCTGCGCGAGCTGGCACCCGACTGCTGCCCGGTCGTCGCCTACGGCGCCTTGCTGCCTCCCGCCGTGCTCGCCGTGCCTGCCCACGGCTGGGTCAACCTGCACTTCTCGCTGCTGCCGGCCTGGCGCGGCGCGGCCCCCGTACAGCGGGCGGTGCTCGCCGGCGACGACTACACCGGCGCGACCACCTTCCAGCTTGAGCAGGGCATGGACACCGGACCCGTCTACGGCGTGCTCACGGAGCGGGTCCTCCCCACGGACACGTCTGGTGACCTGCTCGGCCGGTTGGCCGAGGCCGGGGCCGACCTGCTGGTCCGCACCCTCGACGGCATCGAGGACGGCTCCCTGGTCCCCGTCCCGCAGTCGTCCGACGGGGTCTCGCTGGCGCCCAAGCTGTCGACCGATGACGTCCGGGTGGACTGGTCGGCTCCCGCCGGCAGGGTCGACCGGCTGGTGCGCGCCGCCACGCCCGCTCCCGGAGCCTGGACCACCTGGAGGGACCGGCGGCTCAAGCTGGGTCCCGTGCGCCTCTCGGCCGCCGAGCCCCTGGCGCCGGGTGAGGTCATGGTCGACGGCAAGAACGTCCTCGTCGGCACCGGAGGCAGGCCGGTTGCGCTGGGCTCCGTACGTCCTGAGGGCAAGGGCGAGATGGCGGCCGGCGACTGGGCCCGCGGCGTCCGGCCCGCGCCCGGCGAAAGGCTCGTGTAGTGAGCGCCCCGGCGACCAGACCACCCGGCGGCCCGCGCCGTCCCCGATCGGTCATCGACCCGGCGCGTGACGCGGCGTTCACGACCTTGCGTGCCGTGGACGAGCGCGACTCCTACGCCAACCTGGTGCTGCCGGCCCTGCTCCGCGACCGCAAGGTCGCCGGGCGCGACGCCGCCCTGGCGACCGAGCTGACCTACGGCACGCTGCGGATGGCCGGCCAGCTCGACGCCATCCTCGGCGCCTGCTCGAGCCGGCCGTTCGCCGAGATCGACCCGCAGGTACGCGACGCGCTGCGCCTGGGCGCCTACCAGGTGCTGCACACCCGGGTGCCCCAGCACGCCGCCGTGTCCTCGACCGTCGACCTGGTCCGCCGCCATGCCGGCGAGGGCCGGTCCAAGTTCGCCAACGCCGTGATGCGCGCCGTGACCCGGCGCAGTCTCGACGAGTGGATGGCCGAGCTGGCGCCGGCCGACCCGGTCGGCCGGCTGGTCCTCACCACGTCGCACCCGCGCTGGATCGTCGGAGCGATGGCCGACGCCCTGGGCAGCGACCTCGACGAGGCCGGTCTTGCCCTGGCCGCCGACAACGAGCGACCGCAGGTGCACCTGGTGGCCAGACCAGGCCGGATTACCCGCGACGAGCTGCTCGCCGCCGCCGGGCCCGAGGCCGTGGCCGGCGCGCTGTCGCCCTACGCCGTACGCCTGCCGGGCGGCGGCGAGCCGGCCGCGATCACCCCGGTCCGCCGCGGCCGGGCGGCCGTCCAGGACGAGGGCAGCCAGCTGGCGGCGATCGCCGTGGCCGCGGCCCCGCTCGAGGGGCGCGACGAGGCGTGGCTCGACCTGGCCGCCGGGCCGGGCGGCAAAGCCGGCCTGCTGGCCGGTCTCGCCGCCGAGCGGGGGGCGCTGCTCGTGGCCAACGAGGTCGCTCCGCACCGGGCCCGCCTGGTCGGCCGGGCCCTCGCCGACGCGCCGAACGCCCTGGCCATCGTCGGTGACGGCCTGGCGCCCGCCTGGCGGGACGGCGCCTTCGACCGGGTGCTGCTCGACGCGCCGTGCTCCGGCCTGGGTGCCCTGCGCCGCCGGCCGGAGGCCCGCTGGCGGCGTCAGCCCGAGGACCTCGCCGGCCTCGGCCCGCTCCAGCGAGCGCTCCTCGACACCGCCATCCGCTCCGTACGCCCTGGCGGCGTGGTCGGCTACGTGACCTGCTCGCCGCACCTCGCCGAGACCCGAGCCGTCGTGGCCGACGCGCTCAAGCGCACGCCGGGCCTCGAACAGCTCGACGTGCGCCCGCTGCTGCCCGGCGTCGAGGGGCTGGGCGACGGGCCCCACGTCCAGCTGTGGCCACACCGGCATGGCACTGACGCCATGTTCATCTGCTTGCTCCGAGTGTCCTGACCGTCGCTAGACTCGGCGCACCGAGCAAAGGGGGTCGACGTCGTGGCACTGCAGCTGGCGCCGAGCATCCTGTCCGCCGACTTCGCCCGGCTGGCCGACGAGGCCGCGGCGGTGTCCGGTGCCGCTGACTGGCTGCACATCGACGTGATGGACAACCACTTCGTGCCCAACCTGACCATCGGGCTGCCGGTCGTCCAAGCGCTGCTCAAGTCCACGTCGTTGCCGCTGGACTGCCACCTGATGATCGAGGACCCCGACACCTGGGCCCCGCAGTACGCCGAGGCAGGCGCCGGCTCGGTAACCTTCCACGTCGAGGCCGCGGCCGCGCCGATCCGTACGGCGAGGGCCATCCGCTCGGCCGGGGCGCGGGCCGGGATGGCACTGCGGCCCGCCACCCCGGTCGAGCCGTACGCCGACCTGCTCCCCGAGCTGGACATGATCCTGATCATGACCGTCGAGCCGGGGTTCGGCGGCCAGTCCTTCCTCGACGTGATGCTGCCCAAGATCCGCCGCGCCCGCGAGCTGATCGGCGGCAGCGGGCAGTCGGTGTGGCTGCAGGTGGACGGCGGCGTCGACGAGGACACCATCGGCCGGTGTGCCGAGGCCGGTGCCGACGTCTTCGTCGCCGGCTCAGCGGTCTACGGCCGCGACGACCGGGCCGCCGCGGTCACCGCCCTGCTGGCCGCCGCGCGGGCCGGCGTCCCGGAAATCCCCGGGATGCCGTGAACACCGTGCTGATCGTCGATGACGACGTCGACATCGCCCGCTTCGTCGAGATCAACCTGCGCCTCGAGGGCTTCGACGTACGCATCGCCCGCGACGGCGCCGAGGCGATGCAGGCCATCCGCGAGTCCATGCCCGACCTGGTGCTGCTCGACGTGATGATGCCGGGCGTCGACGGCGTCGAGCTGACCCGCCAGCTGCGCTCGGACCCGATCACCTCCAACATGCCGGTGATCCTGCTGACCGCCAAGGACCGTTCCGCGGACCGGGTGGTGGGGCTCACCGCCGGCGCCGACGACTACATCGTCAAGCCGTTCGACACCCTCGAGATGGTCGCCCGGGTGCGCTCGACCCTGCGCCGCAACGCCGAGATGCGCTCGGTGTCGCCGCTGACCGGTCTGCCGGGCAACTACCGGATCGAGCAGGAGATCGCCCGCCGGCTGGCCACGGGTGAGGACTTCGGGGTCTGCCATGTCGACCTCGACAACTTCAAGGCCTTCAACGACGCCTACGGCTTCCTGCGGGGCGACGACGTCATCATGCTGCTGGCCGGGGTGCTGCAGCGGGTCGCCGGGACCACCCCGCGCCCGGTTCCCTTTGTCGGGCACATCGGCGGCGACGACTTCGTCGTCCTGGCCTACCCCGAGCAGGCCGAGCCGGTGTGCGAGCGCGTCCTCGAGGCGTTCGACGCTTCGGTGATGGCGCTGCACGACGCCGACGACGTGGCCAAGGGGCACCTCGAGGTACGCGACCGGCAGGGTGTGCTCCGGCGCTACCCGCTGGTGTCGGTCTCGATCGGCATCGCGATGGCCGGCCGGCGCCGGTTCGAGGACCACCGCGAGATCGTGGCGGTGGCCGCCGAGATGAAGACGGTGGCCAAGGCCACCGTCGGCTCGTCGATCGCTGTCGACCGCCGCGGCGACGCGTCGTGACAGACTAAGTTCCGTACGAACGCAAGTGACGTACGCGCGCTCCGGGATCGGTGCAACTCCGAGCCGGCGGTGACAGTCCGCGACCCGGCCACAGCCAGTGGCCGGTTGACCCGGTGAAACTCCGGGACCGACGGTGAAAGTCCGGATGGGAGGCAGCGCGCGGGCGCTCAGCGTGCGCGTGCGCCGCCGCTCCCGCGGCCGGCGCTGCCATGCCGATGAGCCCGTGCCCGGCCCCGCCCCGGTTCTGCCCGTACGGCGACCGAGGGCAGGAGACGACACGTGGCGGCAACCCCCGCAGCGCAGGCAGCTGAGCGTCAGGCGATGCAGCGTGCCATCGCGCTCGCGTCGGCCGAGCTGGGTCGCACCGGCAGCAACCCCGTCGTCGGTGCCGTCGTCCTCGACGACGCCGGGCTGGTGGTCGGGGAGGGCGCGCACACCGGCGGCCCAGGCCACCCGCACGCCGAGATCCTCGCCCTGGCGGCCGCAGGCGCCCGGGCCCGCGGTGGCACGGTCGTCAGCAGCCTCGAGCCGTGCAACCACCGCGGCCGTACGGGACCCTGCTCGCAGGCCCTGATCGACGCTGGTGTCGCCCGGGTGGTCTTCGCCGTCGAGGACCCGAACCCGCCGGCCGCGGGGGGAGCGACGACCCTGCGCAGGGCAGGCGTCGACGTCGAGTCGGGGGTGCTCGCCGAGGCGGCAGAGCGGGGCAACGAGGCGTGGCTGACCTCGGTGCGCCTCGGCCGGCCCTTCGTCACGTGGAAGTACGCCGCCGGCCTGGACGGCCGCTCAGCCGCCTCGGACGGCACCAGCCGGTGGATCACGTCGGCGGAGTCCCGCGCCGACGTGCACCGGCTCCGCGGCCAGGCGGATGCGGTCGTCGCCGGCATCGGCACCGTGCTGGCCGACGACCCGTTGCTGACCGCGCGGCCCTCGGAAACCCTTGCGCAGCAGCCACTCCGGGTCGTCATCGATACCGAGGGGCGCACGCCCGCGAACGCCCGGGTGCTCGGGGACGGCTGCCTGGTCGTCGTCGGCGAAGGCACCGTGGCGACGTGGCCCGGGACCGAGGTCCTGACCGTCGCGCGCGATCCGGCCGGGCGGGTCGACCTGGCAGCCGCACTGAAGGCACTGGACGCCAGGGGGCTGCGGCACCTGTTCGTCGAGGGCGGCCCGACGCTGGCCGGCGGCTTCCTCGCCGCCGGACTGGTCGACCTGGTGGTCGCCTACCTCGCCCCCACGCTGCTCGGCGCCGGACGTGCGGCACTGGACGAGCCGGGCGTGACCACCCTGACCCAGGCGCACCGGCTGCGCTTCGACGACATCGAATCCATCGGCCCGGACGTTCGGATCGTCGCAAGGCCCGTACGAGAGGGGAGCTGAGGTGTTCACCGGCATCGTCGAGGAGCTCGGCGGCATCGTCGCGCTCGAGCAGCAGGAGCAGGCGGCGCGGATCACCGTCCGCGGCCCGCTGGTCGTCAGCGACGCCCACCTGGGTGACTCCATCTGCGTCAGTGGCTGCTGCCTGACCGTCACCTCGGTCGACGGCGACACGTTCACCGCCGACGTCATGCTCGAGAGCCTTCGCCGGACGACCCTCGGCCTGCTCGCCGCCGGCTCGCCGGTCAACCTCGAGCGGGCGATGCCGGCGACCGGCCGCCTCGGTGGCCACGTGGTCCAGGGCCACGTCGACGTCACCGGCACCGTCGTCGAGCGCACCCCGTCCGAGCACTGGGAGATGGTCAAGGTCGCGATCCCCGCGGCCCACGCCGCGCAGGTCGTCGACAAGGGCTCGATCACCGTCGACGGGGTCAGCCTCACCGTTGTCGAGGCCGGCCCGGACTGGTTCACCGTGTCGCTGATCCCCGAGACCCTGGCCCGCACGACGCTGGGCCACCGCGAGGTGGGTGAGCCGGTCAACCTCGAGTTCGACGTCATCGGCAAGTACGTCGAACGGCTCCTGGCCGTACGCGGCCTGCTAGCACCCTCCACCGATCAAGGGAACCTGTGATGACGTTCGACTCGATCGAGCAGGCCATCGCCGACGTGGCCGCCGGCAAGGCCGTGGTCGTCGTCGACGACGAGGATCGCGAGAACGAGGGCGACCTGGTCTTCGCCGCCGAGCTGGCGACGCCCGAGATGGTGGCGTTCATGGTCAGGTACACCTCCGGCTTCATCTGCGTGCCCCTGACCGAGTCCGAGGCCACCCGGCTGGACCTGCCGCCGATGTTCCACACCAACCAGGACAAGCGCGGCACCGCCTACACGGTCACCGTCGACGCCCGCGAGGGCGTGTCCACCGGGATCAGCGCCGCCGACCGCGCGCACACCATCCGGCTGCTGGCCTCACCCTCGACCCGGCCGACGGACCTGTCCCGCCCCGGACACGTGGTGCCGTTGCGGGCCCGCGAGGGCGGGGTGCTGCGCCGGGCAGGGCACACCGAGGCCGCCGTCGACCTGCCGCGCCTGGGCGGGCTGCGACCGGCGGGCGTGCTGTGCGAGATCGTCAACGAGGACGGCTCGATGGCCCGGCTGCCCGAGCTGGACGCCTTCGCCAAGGAGCACGGGCTCACCATCGTCTCGATCGCCGACCTCATCGCCTTCCGCCGCCGTACGGAGTCCCAGGTCGTCGCGGTCGCGGAGGCCAAGATCCCGACGCCGCACGGGGAGTTCCGTGCCGTCGGCTACCAGGGCGCCTACGACGGGCACGACCACGTCGCCCTGGTGATGGGCGAGATCGGCGACGGCGAGAACGTCCTCGTCCGCGTGCACTCCGAGTGCCTCACCGGCGACGTGTTCGCCTCCAAACGCTGCGACTGCGGGCCTCAGCTGCACGCGTCGATGCACGCTGTCGCCGAGGAGGGCAGGGGAGTGGTGCTCTACGTGCGGGGACACGAGGGCCGGGGCATCGGGCTGATGCACAAGCTGCAGGCCTACCAGCTGCAGGAGGCCGGGGCCGACACGATCGACGCCAACCTCAAGCTCGGGCTCCCGTCCGACAGCCGTGACTACGGCACCGGGGCGCAGATCCTCTACGACCTCGGCGTACGGACGATGCGGCTGCTCACCAACAACCCGGACAAGCGAGCCGGCCTCGAGGGCTACGGTCTGAGCATCATCGAGCGGGTCCCCCTCCCGGTGTACGCGACCGCGGAGAACCTCCGGTACCTTACGACCAAGCGTGACCGGATGGGCCATGACCTGCCCGACCTGCCCGACCTGGCGTCGGAGCTGCCGGACTCGCCGACCCACCACTCGCAGACCCACGCGTGACCACGGCAGCGGAGGACAGAGCATGAGCGGCGACGGCCGGCCTGCCGGCACCCGCCTGGACGCCAAGGCCGTCCAGGGCCTGCGCGTCGCCGTCGTCGCGACCCGGTGGCACGCCGAGATCACCGACGCGCTGCTGGCCAGCGCGCTGGCCGCCCTGGGCGAGATGGGTGTCGCCGAGCCGACGGTGCTGCGGGTCCCGGGCGCCTTCGAGCTGCCGGTCGCCGCCAAGGCGCTGGCAGCCACGGGCCACCACGCGGTCATCTGCCTCGGCCTCGTCCTGCGCGGCGGCACCCCGCACTTCGACTACGTCTGCCAGGGGGTCACCCAGGGGCTCGCCCAGGTCGCCGTCAGCTGCGGCATCCCGGTCGGCTTCGGGGTGCTCACCTGTGACACCGTCGAGCAGGCCGTCGAGCGCAGCGGGCTGCCGGGCTCCTCCGAGGACAAGGGCCGTGAGGCTGCCGAGGCGGCCGTCGAGACGGCCGTGCTGCTGCGCGGCCTCCGGATGGGCGAAGCCAGCGAGCTGCACCGCGAGTCCGCGCATCGCTAGGCGGCCCGGCCCTTCCAGGAGCCGCGCCGCCGATCCCGCCCCCTGACCTGCAGGACCATCTGAAAGGCACACCGTGCTGTCGCTCGTCCTTCCGAAGGGCTCGCTGGAGCGGGCCACCCTCGACCTGTTCGAGGCCGCCGACCTGTCCGTACGCCGCGGCTCCGACCGCGACTACCGCGCCTCGATCGACGACCCGCGCATCGACAAGGTGATGTTCCTGCGCCCGCAGGAGATCCCGCAGTACGTCGAGCAGGGTCTGTTCGACGTGGGCATCACCGGCCGGGACTGGATCACCGAGACCGACTCCGACGTCGTCTCCCTCGGCGAGCTGGAGTACTCCAAGGCGACCAGCAACCCGGTCAAGATCATCCTGGCCGTGCCCAAGGAGCACCCGGCCGAGTCCGGCGCAGAGCTCCCCGACGGCGTCCGCGTCTCCACCGAGTTCCCCGAGCTGACCCGGCGGTTCTTCGACAAGGTCGGCGTCAAGGCCCGGATCATCCCGTCCCACGGCGCGACCGAGGCCAAGGTCCCGGACATCGTCGACGCCATCGTCGACCTGACCGAGACCGGCACCAGCCTGCGCAAGCACGGCCTCAAGATCATCGAGACGCTGCTGGTGTCCCGTACCGAGCTGATCACCAGCACCGCCAGCTATGCCGACCCGGACAAGCGGGCGGCGATGGACGACATCGCCCTGCTGCTCCAAGGAGCGATCCGCGCCCGCGGCCAGGTGCTGCTCAAGCTCAACGTCTCCGACGCCCAGCTGCCCGGGGTGCTCGCCGTGCTGCCCTCCATGGGGTCCCCGACGATCATGGCTCTGGCCTCCGGCGACATGCACGCCGTCGAGTCGGTGGTCGCCAAGCGGGGCGTCAACACGCTGATCCCCGCGCTCAAGGCTGCCGGCGCGCGGGACATCCTCGAGCTGGCCATCACCAAGATCGTCGAGTGACCCGGCCGACTTCTGAGGTACGGACCTGGCGGGCCGTACGAGGACGGCGGGCGGCGCTGATCGCCGCCGTCGCGGTCGTCATCGGCGCCGCCGTGCTCGGCGCAGTGCTGCCCGAGCCGTTCAAGGGCGGCGACAAGGTGGCGGTGGGCCTGATGGGCCTCCCGGTCGCGGCCGTCCTGCTCCTGCTCGCCCGCCCGTCGGTGACCGCTTCCGCCGACGGCTTGCTCGTGCGCAACCTGGTCGGCAGCCGGCGGCTCGCATGGGCCGAGGTGGTCGCCATCCGGCTGGGACCGGACGACTCGTGGGCCGCGATCGACGTGGCTGACGGCACGTCGCTGGCCGTGATGGCGCTGCAGACGGCCGACGGCAAGCAGACGGCCGCCGCGCTGGCCGAGCTGCGGCAGCGGCTCGCCGATGCCGAGCCCCGATGATGCACGGGCTGGCCACCGCGCTCGGGGCGTGGGCGGCCGATCCCGGTCCCGGCACGCTGGCCGAGGCCTACGCGGCGCTGGTGGACGCCACGGTGCTGCTGCCCGTACGGGCCACGGTTGTCGGCGAACAGGTCATGGAGACCACCGGGCTGCGGGCGGAGAAGGAGGCCGAGCTGGCGGTCCTCACGGTCACCCTCGACGGCGGGCGGCAGGTCCTGCCGGCGTTCACCACGGCCGAGGCGATGCGCCGCTGGCGGATCGAGGCCCGGCCGGTGCAGA
Organism: Frankiales bacterium; assembly: GCA_033851695.1. GTDB lineage: Bacteria > Actinomycetota > Actinomycetes > JAWWOL01 > JAWWOL01 > JAWWOL01. The sequence goes on along the minus strand of JAWWOL010000001.1, from coordinate 6,401 downwards.
GCTCCGTACGGGCGGCCTGTCGCGCGGTGCTCGACGAGGGTTGGACCGGGCTGGTGGTCGATCCGGGGAGCCACGACCTGGTGCTCGGCGCTGCGGTGACCCGGGCGCTCGCCGAGGGCTTCCTGCCGGTCGCCGGCGAGGAGACGGTGTCCGTGGGCAGCCTGGCGGGGGTCGAGCTGCTACCGGTGTCACCGCCGGAGGCGCCGACGGCGGTGACGGCCACGCTGCGACGAGGCCTCGCCCGCGAGCCGGCCGTGGCGGCGGCCTGGTTGTTGCGGGGCGGTCCGGACCTGCAGGTGGGCGTAGCGCTTCGGGTGCCGCTGGACCCGGCCGCACTCGCGACGGTGGCCGCCCGGTTGGCCGGCCGGCTCGGTGCGGGGTCGCTCTCGCTGGCCGCGCTGGACGAGGTCACGGCCGAGGCCGCGGCGCGCAGTTGCCCCCGCCTCTGGCCATGACCTGCCTGACCAGTCCCGCATGATCGTGCGGATCTCGTGACTGCTCCCGAGGTGCTAGGCTCTTTGATGACCAATCGGTGAGATCCTGCGCCGATCTGCAAGCGGAGATCTCGTCTCCCACCTGCGCGGCCTCGCGGCCGACGGGTTAGGTCCGGCGACCACGTCGAGCGCTTGCTGCGCCCGGTGCGGTCCTCGCGCTCGCCCCGGCTCCGGCCGGGAGTGCTGCGCCCGGTCGACGAGCCCCGCCTGCGTGCGGGGCTCTTCTGTTTTCCGCGGCACCAGCGCGGGGGAGCCCTCCCGGTCCGGCAGCCCGGCTGCCGAGCACGTCCATATTTCCGTTCCCGAGGAGGCCCCATCAGCGCCGAGCACCGCATCAACGACCGCATCCGTGTCCCCGAGGTCCGCCTCGTGGGTCCCGCGGGGGAGCAGGTCGGCATCGTCCGGATCGAGGACGCCCTCCGGCTCGCCCAGGAAGCCGACCTGGACCTGGTCGAGGTCGCGCCCATGGAGCGGCCGCCGGTCTGCAAGCTCATGGACTACGGCAAGTTCAAGTACGAAGCCGCTCAGAAGGATCGCGAGGCGCGCCGCAACCAGGCGCACACCGTGATCAAGGAGATGAAGCTCCGGCCCAAGATCGACCCGCACGACTACGAGACCAAGAAGGGTCACGTCGTCCGGTTCCTCAAGGCCGGTGACAAGGTCAAGGTCACCATCATGTTCCGTGGCCGCGAGCAGTCCCGGCCCGAGGTGGGCTACAAGCTGCTGCAGCGGCTCGCCGCGGACGTGGAGGAGCTCGGCTACGTCGAGACCAGCGCCAAGCAGGACGGCCGCAACATGACCATGGTCATGGCGCCGCACCGCGTGGTGAAGGAGCTTGCCGCCAAGTCACGCCCGGTGCGCAAGCCCAAGAGCGAGGACGGCCCGGAGGACTACACCCCCGAGTCGGCCGAGTCGGCTGAGCCGACTGAGCCGACCGTGGCGGCCCCCCGTGAGGCCGGCACCGAGGTCACCGTCCCGGCGGAGTGACCAGCTCCACCAGCCCAGCCCAGCACGACCCCGCACCCGGTGGACCGCCGGCGCGGGCCTCAGATCAGCACGACACGAGGAGACGACGGCAGCGATGCCCAAGATGAAGACGCACAGCGGCGCCAAGAAGCGGTTCCGGATCACCGGCACCGGCAAGCTCATGCGTGAGCAGGCCAACCGCCGCCACCTGTTGGAGCACAAGCCGTCCACCCTGACCCGGCGCCTGGCTGCCGACGTCGAGCTGTCCAAGGGCGACGCGAAGAAGGCAAAGCGGTTGCTCGGCCGCTAGGCCTGCGACTTCTTCGTCCCTGGACCTTCCCCTCATTGACGCATCTCGCCGACGTCACCCCGAGCTCTCCGGTGACCCGGCTCGACCAGCAAGGAGCACTTTGTGGCACGCGTGAAGCGGGCAGTCAACGCGCACAAGAAGCGTCGCGTCATCCTCGAGCGGGCCAGCGGCTACCGCGGCCAGCGGTCGCGGCTGTACCGCAAGGCCAAGGAGCAGATGGTCCACTCGATGGGCTACGCCTATCGGGACCGGCGCAAGCGCAAGGGCGACTTCCGAAAGCTGTGGATCACCCGGATCAACGCTGCGGCACGGGCCAACGACCTGACCTACAACCGCTTCATCCAGGGTCTCAAGGCAGCGGGCGTCGAGCTCGACCGTAAGCAGCTGGCCGAGATCGCGGTCTCCGACCCGGCTGCCTTCACGGTCCTCGTGGGCGTCGCCAGGGCTGCGCTGCCCAGCAACGTCACCGCCGCAGCCTGACGGTTCGCGACATCAGTGCAAGCCGTGGCACCAGTGGTTCGCCGGTCACCGGCGTGCTGTCCTCGGCCCGCAGCCCGCGGGTCTCGGCAGCCCGCCGGCTGACCAAGCGGAGCTTTCGCGAGCAGGATCGGCTCTTCCTTGCCGAAGGCCCCCAGGCCGTAGCCGAGGCGCTCGCCGAAGAAGGTGCCGTCGTCGAGCTGTTCTGCTCGACCGACCTCACCGGCCGGGCCGCCGACCTGGCCGACCTGGCCCGCACGTCCGGCCTTACTGTCACCCCGGTCAGCCGCGACGTGATGGCAGCGCTGGCCCAGACCGTCACGCCGCAGGGCATTCTGGCCGTTGCCCGGTTCCGTGACGTGACTCTGGCCGAGGCCTTCGAGGGCACCCGCGACGGCGCGCCGCGGCTCGTGCCGATCCTGGCGGCCGTACGCGACCCGGGCAACGCCGGCACCGTGCTGCGGGCGGCCGATGCCGCCGGGGCTGACGCCGTGGTGTTCGCCGAGGCCTCGGTCGACCCGTACAACCCGAAGTGCGTTCGAGCCTCGGCCGGCAGCCTGTTCCACCTGCCGTTCGTCGCCGGCGTGGCGGCCGCTGCTGCGGTGCAGGCCGCCAGGGACGCGGGCATGACCGTGCTCGCCGCCGACGCGGGGGCCGGGGCCGAGAGCCTCGACGACGTCGACGACGCCGGGGGGCTGTCCGGCCCGACGGCATGGCTGTTCGGCAACGAGGCGTGGGGTCTTCCGGACGCCCTGCGCGGCCTGGCCGACCGTGTGGTGGCGGTGCCGATCCACGGTCGGGCCGAGAGCCTCAACCTGGCGACAGCTGCGGCCGTCTGCCTCTACGCCTCGGCGCGAGGCCAGCGGCGGGCCGGCGAATTCCGGGCAGAGTGACCGAACCGTTAGGGCCTGGTGGCCGAACAGACGGTACGAACCCGGGCAAAAAGTCGTAACCTGATCCCAGGACGGCGGCGGGGCGAGGCGGCGGACCACGGGGAGGCAACGGTGGAGCCGGACAACTCGGCTTGGCAGGTCTGGGACAAGGCGGCCTACGACGAGCTGCCCGACGGGGTGGTCGTGGCCGACGAGACCGGCTCCGTGGTCGTCGTGAATGCCGCAGCCGTCCGGCTCCTGGGCTGCACGGTGGACGAGACGGTCGGACGGGACTACCGGCAGGTCCTGGCGCTGACCGACCCCACGGGCGTGGACTGGTGGACCTGCACGCAGCCCTACACCGGACTCTCCACCCGCACCGGACAGCCCGAGCGGCGGCTGGTCCTGACCACCGCCCAGCTCGAGGTCCGTGAGCTGCTGGTGACCGCGCGCTACGTCCGGCACCAAGGACGGGTCGTACGCCTGGTGGTCTGCCTGCGCGACACGGCCTCACGCGAGCGGCACGAGCGCAGCCGGGCCGACCTGGTGTCGACCGTCGCCCATGAGCTGCGGTCCCCCCTCACCAGTGTGAAAGGTTTCACGGCGACGTTGCTGGCCAAGTGGGACCGGTTCAACGACGAGCAGAAGAAGGTCATGCTCGCCACGGTCAATGCGGACGCCGACCGGGTGACCCGGCTGATCAGCGAGCTGCTCGACGTCTCGCGCATCGACGCCGGCCGCCTCGAGCTGCGCAAGCAGGTGGTCGACGTCGCCCGCGCCACCCGGCGGCTGGTCGAGGGCCGGGTCGCGAGCGGCGAGGCCGAGAGCCGGTTCGTGGTCACGGCGCAGGACGGCCTGCCCGAGGTGTGGGGTGACCCCGACAAGATCGACCAGGTCCTCGGCAACCTGGTCGAGAACGCCGTACGTCACGGCCGTGGCACCGTCTCCATCGATGTCAGCAGCTTTGCCGACGGCCTCGAGGTCGTGGTCGAGGACGAAGGCGACGGTGTCCCGCAGGAGATGTGGCCACGCATCTTCACCCGGTTCTGGCGCGGCGACCGCCGCGGCAGCACCGGCCTCGGCCTCTACATCGTCAAGGGACTCGTCGAGGCTCACGGTGGGGTCATCGAGGTGGGCCGGGGCGCCGCCGGCGGCGCGCGCTTCCGTTTCACGCTGCCCGAGGGCCGGCCGTACGCCCTCTGAGCTGACGTCGGCGGCCGGTTCTGCTTCGCCCTGCCCGCGCAGGTTCCCTAGACTGCGCCTGGCAACCGGCTCACCCGAAGCCCTCCCTCGAGCACCTGCGAGTAACTGTTCATGTCTGGACCCAACGACCCGTACGACCCCAAGCAGGTTGCCGCCCTCGGCGACGAGGCGCTGCACACCGCGCTCTCCGCCGGGCGGCAGGCCTTTGCTGCGGCGGCCGATCTCGAGGCACTCGCGACGGCCAAGGTCGCGCACCTCGGTGACCGGTCGGCCGTCCGGCTGGCCAACCGCGAGATCGCCGCGCTGCCTCCGCACGCCAAGAGCGACGCCGGCCGGCGGGTCAACGAGACGCTGCGCGCCCTCACCCTGGCCTACGACGAGCGACGGACGGTGCTCGAGGACGAGCGGGACGCCCGCGCGCTGGCCGAGGAGTCGGTCGACGTCACCCTGCCGGTCAGCTGGCGGCGCACCGGGGCCCGGCACCCGCTCAGTACGGTCCAGGAGCGGATCGCCGACATCTTCGTCGCGATGGGCTACGAGGTCGCCGAAGGCCCCGAGGTCGAGCACGAGTGGTTCAACTTCGACGCCCTCAACATCAGCCCCGACCACCCGGCGCGGGAGTCCCAGGACACCCTGTTCGTCGAGCCGGCCGGATCCGGCCTGGTGATGCGCACGCACACCTCGCCGGTCCAGGTGCGGACCCTGCTCAGCCACGAGCTGCCGGTCTACGTGGTCTGCCCCGGCCGCACCTACCGCAACGACCCGCTCGACGCGACCCACACCCCGGTGTTCCACCAGGTCGAGGGGCTGGCGGTCGACGAGGGGATCACCATGGCGCACCTACGGGGCACCCTCGATGCGTTCGCCTCCGCCATGTTCGGCGAGGGGCTGCGCACCCGCTGGCGGCCGGCCTACTTCCCGTTCACCGAGCCCTCTGCCGAGATGGACCTGCAGTGCTTCGTCTGCCGCGGCGCCTCCGCCCTGCCCGGCGGTGAGCCGTGCCGCACTTGCTCCTCCGAGGGCTGGATCGAGTGGGGTGGCTGCGGCATGGTCAACCCCAAGGTCCTGGTGAACTGCGGTGTCGACCCGGAGCGCTACACCGGATTCGCTTTCGGCATCGGACTCGACCGCACGCTGATGTTCCGCCACGGCATCGCGGACATCCGCGACCTCATCGAGGGCGACGTCCGGTTCTCCCTCGCCTTCGGCACGTCCGGCATGGAGGCCTGATGCGCGTCCCCGTCTCCTGGCTGCGCGACTACGTCGACCTGCCCGAGGACCTCCAGCCCGCGACCCTTGCCGCCGCGCTGATCCGGGCCGGGCTCGAGGTCGAGCGCGTCGACGTGCTCGGCGCCGATGTGCAGGGCGTGGTCGTCGGCGAGGTGCTCGGCTTCGAGCCCGAGCCGCAGAAGAACGGCAAGACCATCCGCTGGTGCCAGGTGTCGGTCGGGGAGGGCCCGCCGCGCGGGATCGTCTGCGGCGCAAGCAATTTCGCCGTCGGGGACCGCGTAGCGGTGGCCCTGCCGGGCGCCGTTCTGCCCGGCCCGTTCCCGATCACCGCGCGCAAGACCTACGGCCATGTCTCCGACGGGATGATCTGCTCGGCGCGCGAGCTCGGGCTCGGTGACGACCACGACGGCATCCTCGTGCTGCCCCCGGACACCTCGCTGGGCACCGACGTGGTGGCCCTGTACGGGTTGCTCGACGCCGTCCTCGACATCGCCGTGACCCCGGACCGCGCCTACTGCCTGTCCGTACGCGGCGTGGCCCGCGAGGCGGCGACAGCTTTCGGCCTGCCCTTCCGCGACCCTGCCCTGGTCGAGCCGCCGCCCGCTTCGGCAGACGGCTACCCGGTCGTCGTGGCCGACCCGGTCGGATGCGACCGCTACACCGCCCGGACCGTCAGCGACATCGACCCCGGCGCCACGTCGCCGATCTGGCTGCAGCGCCGTCTGATCCTCGCGGGGATGCGCCCGGTGTCCCTGGTCGTCGACGTCACCAATCACGTGATGCTCGACCTGGGCCAGCCGCTGCACGCCTTCGACCGTGACCAGCTCAGCGGCCCGATCACCGTCCGCC
>JAWWOL010000507.1:0-7980 GCA_033851695.1 Frankiales bacterium | reverse complement strand
GTCGACGTGCGGGTGAAGTGGCCGAACGACCTGGTCGCCGGCGACCGCAAGCTGGCCGGGCTGCTCGCCGAGGTGGCCGGCGGAGCGGTCGTGGTCGGGGTCGGGCTCAACGTCTCGACCCGGCGGGACGAGCTGGCCCGGCCGGACGCCACGTCGTTGCAGCTCGAGCGGGGGGCCGGCGCGGAGCCGGTCGACCGGGCCCCAGTCCTCCTGGCGATCCTGCGAACGGTCGGTGCGGCCTACCGGGGCTGGGTCGAGGCCGGCGGCGAACCGGAGGTGGTGCTCGGTCCCTACCGCGCTCTGTCGGCGACGCTGGGCCGCACCGTACGGGCAGAGCTGGCGAACGGCACGGAGCTGGTCGGCACCGCCGCCGAGGTCGGGCCGGCCGGCCAGCTGCTGGTGGACGACGGGCGAGGACGGCACGAGGTGTCCGCCGGGGACGTGATCCACCTGCGCCCGGCCTGAGCGTGCCACGATGCGAGCAGGTCACCGACAGTCGGCAGCCGAAAGGACCCGTACATGGCCAAGGACAGCCGTCTGCTCGGCGACGACGAACAGCTGGTCGTCGACACCCACCCGCACTGGAAGGCGCTGCTGCTGCCGGCTGTCGCCGTCCCCGTCGTGGTCGGGCTGGCCAGCTGGGCCGTCTTCGCGATGGGCGACTTCTCCGGCAGGGGCTACGCGCAGATCGCCGTGGTCGTCGTGGCGGTGCTGCTGCTGGTCTGGGTCAGCCTGCTGCCCTGGCTGCGCTGGCGGACCACCCGGTTCATGGTCACCAGCCGCCGGGTCGTCATCCGCAGCGGCGTGATCTCCCGCACGGGCAGGGACATCCCGCTCACCCGGGTCAACGACGTGACCTTCACCCACGGCCTGGTGGACCGGCTGCTCGGCTGCGGCACCCTGCTGATCGAGTCCGGTGGGGAGCGCGGCCAGCTGGTCATCGGTGAGCTGCCCCGCGTGGAGGAGATCCAGCGCCAGCTCTCGGACCTCGTCGAGGAGGCCAACCTCCCGCGCGGGGGAGAGCGTGAGCTGCCCGAGGACCCGCCTCCAGCCTGAGCGACGCCCCGGTCGGGTTCGGCAGCCTGGCGCCGCACCCTTCCTGCGGCCCGCTGCCAGGCCTGTCCTGCTATGTCCTGAAACGACACCGGGAAAATAAGGCCCGGGATTGCTGTCCGAAATCGGCTGGTTGCTCTTAGTATGTGGAACATGACGGCCGTACTTGTTGCTGAGCACGACCTGCTGGTGGCCGCCCCGCTGTCGGAGGCCCTGCGCGCGCAGGGCTACGACGTGACGCTGGTCGAGGACGGGCCGAGCGCGCTGCGCTCGGCCAAGGCCGGCTGGGCGGTCGTGGTGCTCGACGCGCGGCTCCCCGACGGCGCCGGTGGCAGCGGGCTCGAGGTGGTGAGAGCCCTGCGCACCCAGGCCGCCGAGCTGCCGGTCCTGATGGTCTCGGACACCCACACCGAGACCGACGCGGTGGACAGCCTGGACGCCGGCGCGGACGACTACGTCACGCTGCCGCTGCGCCACGACGAGGTGCTCGCCCGGATCCGTGCACTGCTGCGCCGCTCACGACCGGAGCCGGTCGAGGTCAACGCCGTCCGGGTCGACCCGGCGTCGCGGCGCGCCTGGCTGCAGGGCGACGAGATCACCCTGACCAGCAAGGAGTTCGAGCTGCTGCGCGTGCTCGTGCGCGACGCCGGCTCGGTGGTGACGCGCGACCAGCTCATGCGCGAGGTATGGGACGTCAACTGGTGGGGCTCGACCAAGACCCTCGACATGCACGTCTCGTGGCTGCGGCGCAAGCTGGGCGACGACGCGGCCCACCCGACCTACATCAGCACCGTACGCGGCGTCGGCTTCCGCTTCGAACGCGGCTGAGGGAGCGCCAGGCAGCCGGACGGCCCAGGGACTAGTCCGCTGTACGGATGGCCGCTTCGAGCGGCTTGGCCTCGTAGCCGGAGGAGTCGGTGAAGACCCAGCGCTTGAAGGACCAGAACCGCCACAGCATGCCGAAGACCAAGCCGACGCCGTTGGCCGAGATGTTGTCGGCGAACGTGCTGTGGAAGCCCAACACGTAGTGCGAGACGGCCAGGCAGCTGTCGGCGATGCCGAGACCCACCGCGGAGAGCAGCAGGAACATCGGCAGCTCGCGGTGCAGGCTGGTCCGGTCGCGGTCGCGCCAGGTCCAGTGCCGGTTCATGAAGTACGAGGAGATCGCCGCGACGGTGGTCGAGACCGTCTTGGCCGTGATCGGGTGATGGTGGTGCTGCTGCTCGTTGATCACGTTGAACAGGCCCACGTCGAGGGCGAAGTTGATGGCGCCGACGATGCCGAACTTCGCGATCTCGTGCACGAGGTGCTGGAAGGTCGCGTAGAGGTCGCGGACCCGATCGGTGGGAGACACGACGCGCAGTCTATCCAGTCACTGCGGCCGCGCGGTGAGACGCTCTCAACCGCGCGGCCGCCCACCGGAGCTCAGCTGCCGAAGACCTGGAGCTCCCACAGCGAGTAGCCGTAGGCCGTCGTGCGCGCCGTGCCGTACATCCGGACATAGCGACCGGAGCCGGAGACGTTCAGGGTCTGGACGCCACCCGTGCCGGCGGTGGTGCTGTAGATCGACGTCCAATTGGTGCCGTCAGGGGACGTCTGGATCTGGAACGCCTTGCCCGCAGCCGCTTCCCAGTTGAGGACCACCTGGCTGATGGTGCGCGTCGCGCCCAGGTCGACCTGCAGCCACTGCGGGTCGCTGAAGGCGCTGGACCAGCGGGTGCCGGTGTTGCCGTCCACTGCCGCCGCGGCAGGCGTGCCCGCGTTCTCGGTCGAGGAGGCGGTCGCCGTCCTGCCCTGGGAGAGCAGGACGGGCGAGGTGCTGCCCGGTGTGCCGGCCACGCTGAGCTCCCACAGCGAGTAGCCGTAGGCCGTCGCCCGCTGGGTGCCGTACATCCGGAGGTACCGTCCGGACCCGGAGACGGTGAGCGTCTGTACGCCGCCGGTGCCGGTGGTGGTGCTGTAGACGGACGTCCAGTTCGTGCCGTCAGCCGAGGTCTGGATCTGGAACGCCCTGGCGTAGGCAGCCTCCCAGTTCAGCGTGACCTGGCTGATGTTGTAGGTCTGCCCGAGGTCCACCTGCAGCCACTGCGGGTCGCTGAAGGCGCTGGACCAGCGGGTGCCGGTGTTCCCGTCCGTGGCGTTGGCGGCCGGATTGCCGGCGTTCTCCACCGAGGACGCGGTGGTCGGCTTGCCCTGCGCGATGTTGGCCGGCGGTGTGGTGCTGCCGCCGCCACCAGGCGTCGACCACAGCTCCTCGGCGAGACCGTTGCAGTCGTAGAGCTGCAGCTGCGTGCCGTTCGTCGCCGAGCCGGCCGGGTCGTCGATGCACCGGCCTGACTGCGGGTTGAGGTAGCCGCCGCTGTGCGCCTGCCACAGCTGCGCGGGAGAACCGTTGCAGTCGTACACCTGCAGCTTGGTGCCGTTGGCCGTGCCGGCTGCCGCGGCGTCGAGGCACTTGCCGCCGGTGCGCAACGTGCTGTCGGAGTACGTGCTCCACGTCTGGCCCGCCGCGCCACAGCTGTCGATGACGACCGGCGTGGCGTTGGCCGTGTTGCCGGCGTTGTCCTCCATGCACTTGCCGGCGATGCCTGAGGTGATGGCACCCGTGGCGGTCGCTGTCGCGTACGTGCCCGACACCGGGCCCTTGTTGTAGACCGCGACCGAGTCGACCACCATCGCGCCGCCGGAGACGGTGGAGGCGTTCGGGCCGCCGCCGAAGGCCGAGGGGAATCCGCCGCCCATGGCGAGGTCGTAGATGATGAAGAAGCTGTGGTCCACGGCGTTTGTCCACGTGGCGGCGTCGACCTGGGTGGCGTTGAGGGTGAAGTAGTTCACGCCGTCGAGATACCAGCGGATCTGCTCCGGCGACACCGAACGGTCGATCTCGACCGCGTAGTCGTGGAAGCCCGTCTGGCAACCGGGACAGGCGTGCTCGCCACTGCCGATGCCGCTGGACTCGTTGCAGGGCCCACCCGGGTTGGTCCCGCAGTGCAGCGTGCCGAAGACCGAGCTGCGCCCGTTGATGTCCTCGAGGATGTCGACCTCTCCGGAACCGGGCCAGGAAACGCCGGAGCGCAACGTCGAGCCGAGCATCCAGAACGCCGGCCAGTAGCCGGCGCCGTTCGCGGTGGTCACGTTCGGCTGCTGGATCACCGACTCCATGCGTACGACTCCGCCGGCGGCAGCGCCGAACGTGGCGGGGGTCTCGATGCGGCCGGAGGTCCAGCCGCTGTTCGGGTCCGTCCCGGAGTGCAGCGCCTTGAGCACCAGGTGACTGGCGCCGTCCTGGTAGACGTTCGCGGTGCTGTTGGTCATCGTCTCGATCTCACCGGTGCCGAAGCTGCTGCCGGCGCCGGTGTCGTACGCCCAGTTCGCATCGGCTCCCGTACCGGATGCGCCGGTGAAGTCATCGCTCCACGTGGTGGAGAAGCCGGCAGGCGGCGCGGGCACGGCAGCATGTGCCGCCACCGGGGCGGCGACCGTCACCACTCCGGTGAGGCCGACGGTGCCCGCGATGAGCGCCATCGTGGTGCCCGCCGCGGCGAGCCGGGATCTGGTGAAGACGAACGACATCTGCTTCTCCTCCGTTGGATGTGCAGGGGATAGAGGTGCGGTGATCCTCCGGCCGTTGTCAGCGGGCATGCTGGTGCCGCCCGGGGCGAGGGGCAGCGACATGAGGGCCGACGGGTCTGGGGTCCACGTGCTGATCCGGCAGGTGGGGCCGTCTGGGCTACGCGGGATGGTACAAGCCGTGAACGAAGCGGGTCAATGGTTCTGGCGCGTCCGATTTGTTCCGGTATTTTCTGCCGGCCCGTACGCTCCGGCCAGCCCGATCCGGCGCCCGGTCATCTCCGCCGGCGTGATCACCACGACGGTGTGCCGGTCACCGCCGAACCACGACTGAACGAGGTGTCGTGCCACCTGGTCGTGCAGACCGTCCTCGGTCGAGATGCGGGCTGGGCCGTGGCACAGGACGCTCCAGCCGAGCCGTGACGGCTCGTCGACGTCGTCCACCTCGAAGCTGACCAGCCGTCCGGCCCGCGCCAGCTCGGCGAGGTGGGACATGGCGGAGGTCTGGATGACGATGTCGTGGCCCATCAAGGTGAAGTTGACCGGCAGCACCAGAGGCGGCCCGCTGGCGACGAAGGCCACCCGGCCGATCGGCACAGAACCCATGAGCAGCAGGCAATCCTGACGCGAGAGGTGCGTCACCACGGGCGCCGTGGTCCGGGAGGTCACCGGAAGGTCCTGGTGCGGGGACAGGCGCGCCCCCGGCTCGAGCGTGCCTTCGCCGTAGAGATACTCGACGGTCGTGTGCAGCGCCTCGGCGAGCCGTCGTGCCACGCCAGCAGACGGTTGCCCGCCCTGCTCCTCGACGTACTGCAGGTAGGAGGTGGTCATGCCGGCTCGGGTGGCGACCACCTCCTGCGGGTAGCCGAGCGACGTGCGTCGCGCCGCAACGCGGCGGCCCACGCTGGCGGGGGCGCTCTCGGTGACGACGGGTCTCATGTGCTCACGTCGCTGGTCATCGCGGCCTCCCTCACCCAATCGTGCCGCGGGTCACGGCAGACGGGCAGAGTCGAAAGTCCTGGTCTCGTGGGACAGTCGTGGCATGGGTGATGACGTGACGCCGGTGCGGATCTTCCTGCTCGACGACCACGAGGTGGTGCGGCGAGGGGTGAAGGACCTGCTCGAGTCCGAGCCGGGCTGGACCGTGGTGGGCGAGGGGTCCACCGCGGCAGAGGCCCTCGCCCGGGTGCCGGCCCTGCGCCCCGATGTCGCCGTGCTCGATGTCCGGCTGCCCGATGGTGACGGCGTGTCGGTCTGCCGAGAGCTCCGGTCGCAGCTGCCGGAGCTCGCCTGTCTGATGCTCACCTCATTCTCCGACGACGAGGCGCTCTTCGACGCGATCATGGCGGGGGCCGCCGGCTACGTGCTCAAGGAGATCCGCGGCTCCGACCTGATCGGCGCCGTCCGTACGGTCGCGGGCGGCGGTTCGCTCCTCGACCCCAAGGCAACCGCCCGCGTCCTCGAGCGCTTGCGCACGCCCGTCCATCAGCAGGACCCGCTGGAGGCGTTGACAGAGCAGGAGAGACGCATCCTCGAGCTGATCGGCGAAGGGCTGACCAACCGGCAGATCGGCGAGCGGATGTTCCTCGCCGAGAAGACCGTGAAGAACTACGTGTCAGCCGTGCTCGGCAAGCTCGGACTGCAGCGCCGCACCCAGGTCGCTGTCCTGGCGACCGAGCTGCGAGGTCGGGACGTTCGTCCCTAGTGCCGGGCTGATCTCCTGCTGAGACTGGAGATATGGACGCAGTGGAGTCGCTCAGCCGACCGCAGTGTCTGGCCTTGCTGCGCACGGCCAGCCTGGGGCGCATCGCGTACTCCGAGCGCGCCCTGCCGGCGATCGCGACCGTCCCGTTCGCCGTAGTCGAGGATTCGATCGTCGTACGGGTGGACGGGAGCACCACGCTGGCAGCGGCTCTTCGAGGGGCGGTGGTCGCGTTCCAGGTCGACGACGGCAGCTGGAGCGTCAGCTGCATCGGCCACGTCCGGCAGGCCGTGAAGCCGGACGAGCTGGAGGCCGTCCGGGCGATGAGCTGCTGGCCGGAGCCGGCTCCGCCGGTCAGTGAGTTTCTCCTGATCGAGTCCGAAGGCCTGCAGGGCCGGCACATTGTCGGCTCCGCGGCTTGACGCTCAGTCGGGCAGCGGTACGCGCCAGGTGATCTCGGTGCCGCCGTCGGCCGCGGCGAGGATCGTGCACGTGCCGCCGAGCAGCTGCGCCCGTTCGACCAGGTTGGCCAGTCCGCTTCGCCGGCCGCCTGCCGCCAGCCCGATCCCGTTGTCGCGTACGGTCACCACCAGGAGCGCTTCCTGCCCGTCAGCGACGTGGACGTCGACCACTGCGTGCGTCGCCTTGGCGTGCCGCACGACGTTGGACAGTCCCTCGCGCAGGACCGCGATCATGTGGTCGGCCACGTCCGCCGGCACGTTCGTGTCGATCAAGCCGCCCAGGCGCAGCGCCGGCGACCAGCCGAGCTGCTCGGTGGCGGCGTCGACCACCTCGAGGATCCGGCCGCGCACGGTCGTGGCAGCCCCCAGTGGCGACTGCAGGGCGTAGATCGTGGACCGGATCTCCTTGATGGTCAGGTCCAGGTCGTCGACCGCGCCGTGGACGCGCTGCCGGGCATCGTCCGGACGGTCACCGATGAACCGGATCGCACTCTCGAGCTGCATGCCGGTCGCGAACAGCCGCTGGATGACCAGGTCGTGCAGGTCCCTGGCGATGCGGTCCCTGTCCTCGAGCATCATCAGCCGCTCGCTGTCGCGCCGGTGCTCCCCGAGCTCGATGGCCACGGCTGCCTGCGAGGCGAAGGTGGTCAAGGTCTCGAGGCTCTCGGCGGTGAACCGCTCGCTGCCCGTACGGCCGACGATGAGCACCCCGCCTGCGCGCCCCTTGGTCGCCAGCGGCGCCATCAGGCCCCAGCCGAACCGGCGACCCGAGAGCTCGAGCTCCGGCAGCTCGCGCGCCGTGCCGGAGGCAAAGGCATTGGCTATCCGTTCGCTCATCAAGGGGCGCCCGATGTGCTCGGCGGCATCGAGACCGCTGGCGGCCTGCGTGACCAGCCGCCCGTCGCCGCCCGGCACCGCCAGCACGGCGAAGTCGGCGCCGAGGACGTCGTGGGCGCCGTCCGCCACCAGGCTGAGGACGTCGCCGGGCTCGGTGCCGCTGAGCAGCGCCGACGCGATGTTGCCCATGGCCTCGAGCCAACGCTCGCGGTGGCGGGTCTCGTCGTACAGCCTGGCGTTGGCGATCGCCAGGCCGGCCGCGGCAGCCAGCGCCATCACCACCGCCTCGTCCTCCTGGTCGAAGGGCCGGCCGCCGCGCTTCTCGGTCAGGTAGAGGTTGCCGAAGACCGTCGACCG
>JAWWOL010000495.1:0-3939 GCA_033851695.1 Frankiales bacterium | reverse complement strand
GTCCACCGACCAGAGCGAGGGCTATCACTCGGCGATCGAGACCGGTGCCGACCACACCAAGTGGGTGCAAGTCGATCTTGGCAGCAGCCAGGCCGTGAAGAGGATCACCCTGTTTCCCGCCCACCCGACGAACGACCCCGCCGGTGACTTCCCGGGCGCGGGATTCCCGGTCCAGTACACGGTGCAGGTCAGTAACGATCCGACCTTCACCGCATCCACCCCGCTCGTCGACCGCACCGCCACTGATCAGCCCAACCCGGGCACCACGCCGGTCTCGTTCACGACGGACGGCAGCGGACGGTACGTGCGTGTCACCGCGAACAAGCTCGCCTGCCGCGGCACCTCGTGCACGTTCCGGCTCGCCGAGCTTGGCGTCTACGGCGCGGACCCCGCCGTCACGTTCGGCCTCACCCACCTCGAGGCCGACACGACACCGCCGACCCGGATCGTGAAGACGCTCGCGCCGACGGTGACCACGACGGCCAAGGACGGCACGACCGTTTACGACTTCGGCCAGAACTACGTAGGCCAGGTGACGCTGCGCGCGAACGCGCCGGCCGGGACAACAGCGGTTATCAACAAGGGCGAACTGCTCGACCAGAACGGACGTGTCTCGACGGCGAACATCAGCTTCTCGTCCTCGGATCCGACGCGCCAGCAGGACAGGTACACCTTCGACGGCTCGGGAACGCAGATCTGGACGCCGAACTTCAACTACGCCGGTTTCCGCTACGCCGAGGTGACGGGGCTGCCCGCTGGAACCCAGCTGAGCGTCGTCGCCGACGTCATCCACAGCGACGTCGCCAACGCCGGTTCGTTCAACACGTCCAACGCGCTGCTCAACCAGATCCAAGGCGCGCTGCTGCAGACCCAGCTCAACGACCTGCAGGGCATGCCGCTGGACTGCCCGACCCGCGAGAAGCGGGGCTGGCTCGGCGACGCCGGTGACAGCGACGCCGAGGCGATGGCGAACCTGGACATGCAGTCGCTGTACTCGAAGTGGCTCGGCGACATCCGCACCAGCATCAACAGCGACGGCAGCGTGCCGTCGGTCTCGCCGGACCAGGGCGAGGGTAACCGGTTCTACACAGATCCCGCCTGGGGCACCGCCTACCCGCAGGTGGTCTGGGACAGCTACACCCAATACGGCGACACCAGCGTGGTGCAGGACAACTACGCCGACGTCAAGGGTTGGGTCGACTACCTCGGCACGATCAGCGACAGCCAGCACATCGTGACGAACTCACCCGGCTCATGGGGCGATGACTGGCTGTCGACGGTGAGCACTCCGCACGTCTACTTCCAAACGCTGTTCTATTTGATCGACAGCCGACTGCTCGCGAACATGGCGCAGGTACTCGGCCAGAGCGCGGACGCCACCAGGTACACCCAACTCGCCGACGCGATCGCCGCCGGGTTCACCGCGAAGTACTTCAACGCCGACACCGACACCTACTCGCCGAACACCCAACTGGCGTACGCGATGCCCTTGGCACTCGGGATCGTTCCGGCCGGACACGAGCAGGCCGTGCTCGGCAAGCTGGTCAAGGACATCGCAGCGCACGACAACCACGTCACCACCGGCTTCGTCGGGACGACGTACGTCTACCAGGCACTGGCCAAGTACCACCGCGACGACATCGCGCTGGCCGTCGCCGAACGCACCGACTATCCGAGCTTCGGCTACATGGTCGGCAACGGCCCCGGGACGATCTGGGAGAAGTGGAACAACTCCTCGTCCCCGGACGGCACTTCGTCCAAGGACCACATCGGCCTCGCCGGGTCGATCGGTCAGTGGTATTACCAGCAACTCGCCGGCATCCAGCCGGGAACGGCCGGTTGGCGCACATTCACCCTCGCGCCGAGCGTGGTGGGTGACCTCACCCACGTGAGCGGGTCACAGCAGACCGTGCGCGGAACCATTGTCAGTTCGTGGCAGCGATCGGGGAGCACGCTCACCTACCACGCAGTCGTCCCGGTCGGCAGCACAGCGACGATCGACCTGCCGTTGCTCGGCGGGACTGGATCGACGGTCCGCGAAGGCGGTCGCACCGTGTGGGCCGAGGGCCACCCGGCCGCCGACGATGCCGGGCTCAGCGTGGGTCAGTCAACCGGTGACTCGCTGCGGCTGACCGCCGGCTCGGGTGACTACCAGTTCACCGTCACGGCGCCGCACAAGCCCGTGACGGCGCTCAGAATCACGTCGACCGGCAACCCGGACCCGATCACCCCGGGCCGTAGCGGCGACGTCAACGTCCTCGTCGAAGGTCACTCCACCGGCAGTGGTTCGGCACGGCTGTCGGCTGAGGTGCCGGCCGGTTGGACGGCGTCGGCGAGTCCCTCGACGGTGCCGCTGTCCGCCACCGACACGGCCACCTTGGCCACGGTGCACATCTCGGTGCCCACCGGAGTTACCGGCGGGACCTACCCGCTGTCGGTGACCGTGACGGCACCAAACGGAACGATCGCGCACGACACTGTCGAGGTGGTGGTGTTCGGCAGTTGGCCGGTCGGCACCACGGCCGCGGCGTCAAGCGTCCATGCGCCCAACGTCGTCAACGGCGCCACCCGAACCTACGTCGCCGCGAATGCCATCGACCAGAACCTGGCCACGTTCTGGAACGACGACACCCAAGGCGTGTCTCCGGACATCCTGACCGTCACTGCACCGACGGCCGTCGCGCTGCACGGAGTCGGCTTCGCGTCGAACCCCGACGGGGTCCCCACCGACTTCACCGTACAGACCTGGGACGGCGCGCAGTGGGCGACGCAGGCGGTCATCACCGGCAACACTGCCTCCTCCCGCTGGATCCCGTTCAGCTCGAGCGTCACGACCAGTCAGCTGCGTGTTGTGATCACGGCGACGCAGGACGGCAGCTTCAGTCGCGTTGCCGAACTCACTCCGTAGACCTCGGAACGGCCCAGACCTAGGACGATGAAGGATCCGACATGAGAAAATCTATACACCCAAAGGGGAAAATGGCATGGTAGCCCTTCAGCAGCCGACTCGTGGCCGGCGCCTGCGGCACCCAGTTCGAGCGGTCGCCGCGACGGTGGCGGCGCTGCTGGCGGTCTGCACCGCCAGTGCCCAAGCGATGCCCGCCGGTTCGTACGCTCCCGGACCTCAAGGCAATCAGCACGGCGGTGCTCGTAACGACGGGAATCCGTGGTCGAACTCGAGCTACAAACCGGCACCAGGCGATTGGCGCAACTATGTGCTGGCACCGCCCACGCACACCGTGCGACCGGTGTCCGTGCTGTCCGCCGTGGCACGGGGCGGCTCGATCGTCGGTGACCCGAAAGCTGTGCTCGGCGGCAAAGGCACGGTGCGCCTGGTCGGCACCGGCCCGGTCTCCGCGTCACCGCTGCTCACCGTGGACTTCGGCAAGGAAGTCGGCGGTGAGATTTCGCTGCGGGTAGCTTCGACCTCGACCCCGGCGCCCAAACTGCATGTCTGCTTCAGCGAGTCCAAGGCTGCAATGGCGTTGAACCCGACACAGAACAATGGCGAGGCCGCCTACGCACCCGGCTGCGACACGGCCAACATCTGGAACGGCTACCCGGGCGTGGCCTACACGTACGACTCCGACAGCCACCTGCTACCGGTGGCCGGCAAAGCTTTGCCGGCAACGGTCAAGGATTCACAACCTCGCGGTGGATTCCGCTATGCGACGATCTTTCTCGACGGCGCCGGGTCGGTGACTCTCAACGACATGTCGCTGGACTTTCAGGCCGCACCGCAGCAAAGCAAACCTGCCGACTACCAGGGCTGGTTCCTCAGCAGCAACAACGAGTTGAACAAGCTCTGGTACGCCGGCGCGTACACCGTGCAAATGGACACCTGGATGTCCGACACAGCCAAGAGCTGGCCGTACACCAGCGGCGAGGCAGATCACTCCGACGCTCAGATCCCGCACGCCGACCCCAACAAGGAAGTAA
>JAWWOL010000461.1:0-5324 GCA_033851695.1 Frankiales bacterium | reverse complement strand
GACTCGGCGCCGCTCGCGAAACGGATCGGTCACCTGGTCGAGGTGACGCTGGCCGGCCGGGTGCTCGCGAGCCACACCTTGCCCGCCGGACTCGTGCCGTTGGCGGACAGCCCGCAGGGCCTGGTCTTCAGCGACCTGGCCAGGGCCAAGGTCGAGATCCGCGACCGGCGGACCCTGGCCGTACGCAAGGACGTCGCCCCGGCGGAGTCCCGGGTCGTGGCCGACCACGGGTGGCTGGTGTCCTCCGGCGACCCTTTCTGCACCGTCGGCTGCCGGCTCACCCTGCAGAACCTCGGGTCAGCCAAGAAGTACCAGGTCGCCATCAGCGACAACCGCTACGTCGGCGAGGTCGCGGTCAACCCGAACGGCCGCAGCGTGGCGATCAGCTATTGGAGCGCCGAGGCGCCGGGCTCCGTGGAGGTCGCGGACCTGGCCAGCGGGGCAGCGAGACCGATCCCGGGCGTCGTGGTCGAGAACAGGCGGATAGCCGACCTTGCCTGGACACCCGACGGAAGGACGCTGGCGATCGCGGTCAGCATGGACCAGCACGACGTACGGCGGATCGCCTTGTGGCCAGTCAATGGCGGCACGCTCAGGGTCCTGCCGGGCACCCAGCAAGGATCGAGCAAGCCCTGGTCACTGGCCGCGTTCTGACCGACGGCAGAAGACGACCGCAGGATCGTCGCCAAAACGTAAGCACCAAGGGACGCGGCCCTTGGGTAGCCTCAACGCATGCCGCCTCCCCGCAAGCGGGCAACCCTGCGCGACGTAGCCGACAAGGCAGGGCTCTCGCCCTCAGGCGTCTCGTACGCGCTGCGCGGGTTGCAGTCCTCGGCGGAGACCCAGGCGCGGGTGCGGCAGGCGGCCGACGAGCTGGGCTACGAGGTCGACCCGATCGCACGCGCGCTTGCCAGCGGCAGGTCCGGCATGATCGGGCTGCTCTGCGGCTCGCTCGACGACCTGTGGCAGCAGCTGCTCGCCGCCGGCGTCGGTCGTGAGCTGCTGGCCCACGACCGGTTCGCGCTGATCCTCGACGCCCGCGGTGACCCGGAGCGTGAGCTCACGATGGCCCGGCAGCTGCGCGACCAGCGGGTCGACGGGCTGATCGTGTCCTCGCTGGACCCCTCCTCCCCCGACTGGTCCAAGGTGACCAAGGCGGTCCCTGTCGTCTCGATCGGCGACGCGTTGCAGGGTGCCTCGGCCGGAGAGGTGCTCTTCGACAACCGGGCAGGAGTCACCCTCGCCCTCGAGCACCTGCAGAAGCTCGGCCACCGCCGGGTCGCTGTCCTGACCCCGACCGACGCCAGCACACCTGACCGCCCGGCGGACGTCCACGTCAGCAGCGAGGCACGTCGACTCGGCCTCGAGGTCTCGATCGTCGCCTCGCCGCACGCCCTGGCCGACGCCAGCGAGGTCGCGCAGGCGGTCATGTCGCGCCGTCCGCGGCCGACCGCGGTCTTCTGCTTCTCCGACTCGATCGCCTACGGGGCCTACGCCGCCGCCAACGCGCTCGGCCTGCGCATCCCCGATGACGTCTCGATCTGCGGCTACGACAACCATCCGCTGTCCAGCCTGCTCTCGCCGCCCCTGACCTCGGTGGACTGGGACACCGACGGGATCATCCGCGACGCCGTACGCCTGGTGCTCGCCGCCGCCGACGGAAGTCAACGCCGCAAGCGCATCACCAAGGCGCCCACCCTCTTCCCCCGGGCATCGACCAGCCGGCCACCGAAGTACGCGGCCGGCCGCACCTCCGCGCGCGGCTGACCGGCCTCCTCTCAAGGTCCGGGACTCGACGACCGAAGTAGTCAACCGCTTCACTGAAGCGCTACAGTGAAGCGGTTGACCTGACCCGCTGCGCCCGGAGGGACGTGCCTGCCGTGAACGTGGACGTCCACCAGCACCTGTGGACCGATCCGTTCCTCGAGGCCCTCCGCCGCCGGACCAGCCCGCCCCACCTCCAGGGCTGGACCCTGCACCTCGACGGCGAGCCCCCGTACGAGGTCCGCCCGGACGACCACGACATCGCCGTCCGCGAGGCGACCCTGACGGACGACGGCTTCGACATCGGGCTGGTCTCGCTGTCAGCGCCGCTCGGCATCGAGTGGCTCCCCCCGGACGAGGCGCACCCGCTGCTCGAGGCCTACCACCAGGGCGCCGGCGACCTGCCCGGCCGCTTCGCCTCGTGGGCCGCCGCGTGCCTCACCGACCTCGAGCCGGACCGGCTGGCCAAGGAGCTCGACGCCGGCTGCGTCGGGCTCCAGCTGCCGGCGACCGCCCTGGCCAGCCCCGCCGCGCTGGAGCGGTGTGGTCCGCTGCTCGAGGTCCTGCAGGAGCACGACCGGCCGCTCTTCGTGCACCCCGGCGCGGTCGGCCGGACCGACGGCGCCGACGGGGTCGCGTGGTGGCCGGCCCTGGTCCCGTACGTCGCCCAGATGCACACCGCCTGGTACGCGTTCCTGCTCGCCGGCCGGGAGCTGTTCCCCGACCTGCGCGTCTGCTTCGCCATGCTGGCCGGTCTCGCACCGGCGCACGCGGAGCGCTACGCCGCGCGCGGCGGCGAACGCCGTCCGGTGGACCGGCGGGTGTTCCTCGAGACCTCGTCGTACGGCGTCACCGCGATCGACACCATCGTCCGGGCCCTCGGCGTCGACGCCGTCGTCGTGGGTTCGGACCGCCCCTACGCTGCGCCCTTCACCGGCGAGGTGGGCAGCGCCCTCTCGCACGCCATCCGCAGTGTCAACCCGCAACGACTGCTCGGCCCGAAAGGCACATGACCATGGATTGGAACGCGCTGCCCGCCCGCACCCTCGACCAGACCGAGCTGCGTGAGGTCGTCGACACCCTTGCCGCCGAGCCCGAGCTGTGGCAGCGGCACGTGCAGTTCGCGGCGGGCGAGCGGCACTACGAGTCGCTCTACCGGGACGAGCACGTCGACGTCTGGGTGCTGTGCTGGGTCACGGACAACGACACCGGCTGGCACGACCACGACACCTCCTCGGGAGCGGTCCGGGTGGTGCAGGGTGCGATCGCCGAGTCCAACCCCCGGTTCTCCGGCGAGCACCTGGTCAGCGAGATGCCGGAGGGCACGACGTTCTCGTTCGGCCCTGACCACATCCACCGGCTGAGCACGGTCGACGACGGCAGCGTCACCCTCCACGCCTACTCCCCGCCATTGTGGCGGCTGGGGCAGTACGCGGTCACCGAGAGCGGGCTGCTGCGCCGTACCGCGGTGTCCTACGCCGAGGAGCTGCGCCCGTTGGAGCTGTCCGCCGGCTGAGCCGCCAGCGCGTACAGGACCTCAGCGGCCTGGCGGAGGTCGTCGGTGAGGTCGCGGTCGGCGAGCTCCGCGGGCAGGCCGGCGACCGGCAACGGCACGACAAGCCCCCGCATCCGCAGGGCACGCACCGCCGCGACGAGCTCGCAGGACACCACCGTCTCGTACGCCCTGACGGACGCCAGGGCGAGGCTCGCGCCGAGGGCGGCAAAGCTCGCGTCGTCCTCGGCCCCCCGTGAGATCGACACCGTTTGTACGGCCGTGGGTGTCGCGGCCGCGCGGAGCTGGGCCAGCGCCGAGGCCGCCACGTACTCGAGCACCATCACCCCGGAGGCGCCGGGGCCATCGGCCAGGAACGGGGCCAGCCCGGTCAGCTCAGGGTCGACCAGGTTGGCCAGCCGGGCCTGGCTGAGCTGCGCCGCCTGCGCCAGCGCCGAGCGCGCCGTGTCCAGCGCCGTCGCCAGGTAGGCGACGTGGAACCCACCGTTGTGCGCCACCTGCGGCGGGTCCGCGCGGAACACCGGGTTCTCCGCGGCGGCCGACGCCAAGGCCTCGACGACGCTGGTCAGCGCGGCGAGGGAGTCGAGGCACATGCCGTGCACCTGCGGCAGGGCGCGGAGGCCGAACGGGTCCTGGATGCGGGCCGGAGCGGCCGCCCCGTCGGTGAGCGCCCGCATCGTGCGGCAGACCAGGCGAGCCCCGGGGAAGGGCGTGACCGACTCCGCCAGCTCGGACCAGGCCTCGGCGTTGCCGTCCACAGCCGCGAAGGTGAGCGCTGCCGTTGCCAGGGACGCGTGTGCCAGGGCGGACAGGTCGTGAACGGCCAGCGCCGCGTCGCCGATCGCGGCGGCATTGCTGCTGAGGAACGCCAGCGCGTCGTGCTCGTCGAAGCCGACGCGGCCCGGCGTTGCGGGCGCCAGCTCGCCGAGGAGGGCCAGCGCCGTGGTGGCCAGCGCCGACAGGTCACCGGTGCCGATGCTGCCGTACTCCCGTACGGGAGGCAGCGCGTCGGAGTCGAGGATCGCGACGAGTGCCTGCAGGACCTCGGGGGCGATGCCGCTACCGGCCGCCGCCAGCTGGGCGCAGCGTACGGCGAGCATGGCGCGTACGCGACGCGGCTCGCGCAGCTCCCCGGCGCTGGTGGCATGGCTGCGCAACAGGCCCAGCGCGTGGTGCGCCCGTTCGGTGATCTCGATGCCCTTGTTGGCACCGACACCGGTGCTCCGTCCGTACACCGGGCGGGTCGCGGCCACCGTCAGCGCTGCGTCCCTGGTCCTCCGCACCGCTGCGTAGGCCGGGTCGCTGACCGACACCGCAAGCCGACGGTCGGCGACGGCGGTGATCTCAGCCACGGTCAGCCGCACCGGGTGGTCCAAGGAGACGTGCGGACGCATCGGCCACCAACTTCTGTTCGCATCTCGCCTCGCCGGGGGCCCAGTCTGGCACTTGCCGATCAGGGCAATGAGGTTTACGCAGCGGTAACGCCGGGTTATTACGCTTCGCCTGGCCCACCGATACGCCGACCCGGAAACCTCGGCAGGACCAGCCGGACCGGTTGCCGGTGTCATCTTTGTCGCACGTCCGTCGTACCGTCGGGATGAGAATCGGCTGTGCGACGTTGGCATGATCGTCAGCCCCGAAGCCCGTGCCCTGTCCCCGCCCTGACCACCAGTCGACCCCCACGACGACGAGGTAGCCGCAGGATGATCAGGTTCGAGTCCGTGACGAAGACGTACGAAGGCGGCGGCCCGGTGGCCGTCGACGACCTGTCCCTGGTCGCGCCGTCCGGCCAGATCACGGTGCTGGTCGGCCCGTCCGGGTGCGGCAAGACCACCTCACTGCGCATGATCAACCGGATGATCGAGCCGACCAGCGGCACGATCTGGATCGACGACGTGGACACGTCCAAGGGGTCCTCCTCGGACCTGCGGCGCGGGATCGGGTACGTGATCCAGCACGCCGGCCTGTTCCCGCACCGCACCATCGTCGACAACGTGGCGACCGTCCCCTATCTCCTGGGACGGGACAAGCGCGAGGCGCGCAAGGG
>JAWWOL010000445.1:0-10768 GCA_033851695.1 Frankiales bacterium | reverse complement strand
CATCGTCGGGCAGGTGCGGTGTGACGCTGATGAACAACCAGAACGGCTACGTCGTCGCCGACGTGATGGGCGGGCACGACGGCGTGACGATCACGGAGTTCCCGTCGATGATCCGCGTCGACGGCGTCGGCAAGCTGGTCTTCGACTACGAGGAGATCACCGGTGCGCTCGGCTCGCAGTTCGAGGGCTCCGACTTCGAGGAGATCATGTCGACCCACTACGGCCGGATGGTGCACCTCGACGACAAGACCATCCTCTTCGCCAACCCCGAGGACGCCGCCGAATACATCGACTTCGACCTCACCCCTGTCGACTAGGAGACCGCGCCATGTACAGCAAGGACGGCGAGTCCTACTTCATCGTGGATGCCCACATCGCCCTGTGGGACGCTCGTGAGGCGAACTGCAAGAACGTCCACGGCAAGCAATTCATCGACTGCTTCTACGACTACCACAAGAACCTCAGCCCCGAAGCCGCCGTCTGGCCGTACGACGAGTACACGTACTACGGCGCCGAGCGGTTGATGAAGGACCTCTTCGAGGACGGCTACGTCGATCACGCGATCTTCCAGCCGGCGTTCCTCGGCGACTTTTACTACAACGGGTTCGGGCAGACCGAGGAAGCGTGGGCGCTGACCCGGCGCCACCCCGACAAGCTCACCTACAACCACAACTTCGACCCGCGCAACGGAGAAGTGGGCCTTGACCGGTTCCGGAAGGATGCGGAGCGCTTCGGACTCAAGGGCGTCAAGCTCTACACGGCTGAGTGGCACGGCGAGTCCCGCGGCTACAAGCTCACCGATCCCTGGGCGCGCACCTACCTCGAGGCCTGTCGCGAGCTGGGCATCAGGAACATCCACGTGCACAAGGGGCCGACCATCCGCCCACTGGACCGCGATGCCTTCGATGTCGCCGACATCGACGCGGTGGCCAGCGACTTCACGGACCTCAACTTCGTCGTAGAGCACTGTGGCCTGCCCCGGCTGGAGGACTTCTGCTGGATCGCCACCCAGGAGCCCAATGTGCACGCCGGGCTCGCCGTGGCCATGCCGTTCATCCACACCAGGCCGCGCTATTTCGCCGAGATCATCGGCGAGCTCCTCTACTGGATCGGCGAGGACCGGATCCAGTTCTCCAGCGACTACGCGCTGTGGACCCCCAAGTGGCTGATCGAGAAGTTCGTCGACTTCCAGATCCCGGCGGACATGACCGAGTACGCGCCGCTGACGCCGGACGTGAAGCGGAAGATCCTCGGTCTCAACGCGGCCAAGATGTACGGCATCCCGGTGCCCGACTACCTTGCCGCCGAGATCCCGGCACGGCCCGAGGTCGGGGTCGCGGTGGGCGCGTCGTCATGACAGCCGGGCTGGTCGGAGCGAGCGTTCTCGGCGCGGTCGTCGGCGCGCTGGCCACCGTCCGAGATCCTGAGCTCGACGAGTCCATCGTCGATCTCGGGTTCGTCACGGAGTCGACCGTCGTCGATGGGCACGCCACGGTGCGGCTGAGGCTGCCGACCTACTTCTGCGCACCGAACTTCGCCTATCTGATGGTGGCCGACGCCTACGACGCGGTTCGTTCGGTCAACGGCGTGGACAGCGCCTCCATCGTCCTGGAGGACCATTTCGCCTCCCAGGAGATCAATGCCGGCGTGGCGGCAGGGTCCGGCTTCGTCGGGGCGTTTCCCGACGAGGCGGTCGCCGAGCTGAGCGCTCTCCGACTGACGTTCCAGCGCAAGGCGCACACCGCGTGCCTGGAGCGTGCCTGCCAGCGGCTGCTGAAGGACGGCTGGACGGTCGAAGGACTCTCCGAGGCGCACCTGGGTGACCTTCCGGTCGGCCCGGAGCGGTCCAGCCTGATCAGGCGCCGTGCCGACATCGGACTTTCGGTGGAGGACGACTCGACGATGTTCGTCGACGAGGCCGGTGTGCCTGTTCCGGCGGACCAGCTCCCGCTGCGGCTCAGGTTTGCGCGGACGGTGCGCGTGAGCATCGACGGCAATGCCCATTTCTGCCGCGGTCTGCTGACGACCCGCTACCCGGAAGCGGCCGTCGACCAACGTCTCGCCACCTAGAGGAGGAGTCCCGACCATGAAGGCCGTGCAGCTGAGCACGTACGAGTCGTCGCCGGAGTTCGTTGACGTCCCGGATCCGGAGATCACCTCACCGCTGGACGTCATCGTCAAGATCGGTGGCGCGGGCGTCTGCCGTACGGACCTGCACATCATCGAGGGGCAGTGGGCTGCGAAGACCAACGTCGCGTTGCCGTACACGATCGGCCACGAGAATGCCGGCTGGGTCCAGGCCGTCGGCAGCGCTGTGACGAGCGTGGCCGTGGGCGACGCGGTGATCTTGCATCCGCTGGTCACGTGCGGACTGTGTCGTGCCTGCCGGGACGGTGACGACGTCCATTGCACGGCGTCCAGCTTTCCGGGCATCGACAGCGACGGCGGCTACGCGGAGTACCTCAAGACGACGGCTCGATCGACGATCAAGCTGGACTCGTCGCTCCAGCCCGTCGACGTGGCCGCGCTGGCTGACGCCGGCTTGACCGCCTATCACGCGGTGGCCAAGGCGGCGCGCATCTTGCGCCCGGGGGACAGGGCCGTGCTGATCGGGGCCGGCGGGCTCGGTCACATCGGCATCCAGGTGTTCCGGGCGTTGTCCTCGGCGGAGATGATCGTCGTGGACCGGAACGCCGATGCACTGGCCCTGGCCAAGGAGCTCGGCGCCGAGCACACCGTGCTCGCTGACGGCAACCAGGTCGAGGCGATTCAGCAGCTCACCGGCGGCAACGGCGCCGAAGCCGTCATCGACTTCGTGGGCGAAGGCGGGGCCATCGAGGACGGCGTCGCCAGCCTGCGGCGCAGTGGCAGCTATTTCGTCGTCGGTTACGGCGGCGTCCTGAACGTCCCGACGATCGACATCATCTCGACTGAGATCAACTTCATCGGCAACCTGGTCGGTTCCTACAACGACCTCGCGGAGCTCATGACTCTGGCGGCGCAAGGCAAGGTCAGCCTTCACACCTCGACCTATGCGTTGCCGGACTTCGCCCGGGCGCTCGACGACCTCGACCACGGCAGGGTGCGTGGTCGGGCGATCCTCGTCCCCTAGAGCGCAGCCCTTCGTGCATCCCAACTCAGCGGAAGAAGCATTCGATGGCCAAAGATCTGCGATTCAACATCGAGGCCCGGCAACTCCTGGAGATCGGCGTGAACGCTCTTGCCGATGCCGTCAAGGTCACCCTCGGGCCGAAGGGGCGCAACGCCGTGATCGAGAAGCTGGTGGGGGCGCCCACGATCACGAACGACGGCGTCACGATCGCCCGGGAGATCCAGCTGCGCAACCCGTTCGCGAACATGGGTGCCCAGCTGGTCAAGGAGGTTGCGACCAAGACCAACGGCGTAGCCGGCGACGGTACGACGACCGCGACGGTGCTGGCCCAGGCCATGGTGCGCGAGGGCCTCAAGGCCGTCGGTGACGGCGCAAACCCGATGCTGCTCAAGAGCGGCATCGAGGCGGGCGTCGATGCGGTGGTGACCCGGCTGCAGCGAGAGGCGAGCGAGATCGGCGGAGATGCCGACCTCGCCAGCGTCGCGACGTTGTCGGCCAACAACGACTCCGAGATCGGCGACGTGATCGCGTCGGCGATCGGCAGGGTCGGCCGGAACGGCATCGTCACGGTCGAGGAGTCCGCAACCTTCGGGCTCGACGTGACCTATGTGGATGGCGTGGAGATCGACAACGGCTACATCTCGCCCTACATGGTCACGGATCGGGAGCGGATGGAGGCCGTCTTCGAGAACCCGTACGTCCTGCTGACCTCCGAGAAGATCACCCGGGTCCAGGAGCTCATGCCGGTGCTGGAGCAGGTCACCAGGTCGGGCCGGCAGCTGGTGATCTTTGCCCAGAACGTCGAGGGCCCGGCACTGGGGATGCTGGTGGCCAACAACGTGCGCGACACGTTCCGGTCGGTCGTCGTGCGAGCCCCTGGCTTCGGTCACCGCCGGGTCGCGGAGCTGAGTGACCTGGCGATCTGGATGGGTGGACAGGTCATCACGTCAGAGGCCGGGCTCAGCCTCGATGGCGTTCGGCTCGAGCAGCTCGGCCAGGTCCGGCGGGTGACCGTCACCGACACCACCACCACCATGGTGGGTGGTGTCGGGCCGACGAACGAGGTCAGCGCGCGGATCGAGCAGCTGAAGCACGAGTTCGAGCGGGCGGAGAACGAGCACGACAAGGACTCGCTGCAGGCACGGATCGCCCGCCTGTCAGGCAGTGTCGCTGTTATCCACGTGGGTGCGGCGACCGGTGTGGAGCTCACCGAGAAGCAGCATCGGGTGGAGGACTCGCTGTCCGCGACCAGGGCCGCGCTCGACGAGGGTGTGGTCGCCGGTGGCGGCACCGCACTTGTGCAGGCCCGCAGCGCCATCGACGCGCTCGGCCTCGAAGGGGAAAAGGCACTTGGCGCGCGCATCGTGCAGGACGCGCTGCTGGAGCCGCTGCGCTGGATCTCCATCAATGCCGGCTACGAGGGCGAGGAGGTGGTCGAGCGGGTGATGTCACTGCCAACGGGCGAAGGCTTCAACGCCCTGACCGGCGACTTCGGAGACATGTTTGCCATGGGCATCATGGATCCGCTGAAGGTCACCAGATCCGCGCTGCAGAGCGCGGCCTCGATCGCGGCCCTGCTGCTGACCACCGAGACGCTGATCGTCGAGGAGGTGGTCGGGCAACCCGGGGCGATCTACGCACCGGGGTTCGGCGACCTCGCCGAGGGTCTCGTACGGCCGTCCAACATCCCCTGACATGAATCCGCCGCTGACGAACCTGGCCTACACGGCCGAGCCAACGGTCGAGCACGCCGGTTTCGACCCGGGCGTCGGCCGCGGATTCCTGGCGCGGGGAAAGGTTCTCGGACTGATCGGGCCGGCCTTTGTGGCGGCGGTCGCGTTCGTCGACCCCGGGAACGTCGCCACCAACGTCAGCGCCGGCGTCGACTACCGCTACCTCCTGCTGTGGGCCGTCGTGGCGGCAAGCCTGATGGCGATGATGGTGCAGTACCTCTCGGCCAAGCTGGGTGTGGCGACCGGTTGCAGCCTGGCCGAGGTGTGTCGGGACCACACGGGCGTGGCAGTCCGGATCGGGCTCTGGCTGGTCGCCGAGATCGTGGTCATCATGACCGATCTTGCCGAGTTCGTCGGGGGTGCGATTGCGTTGAACCTGCTCTTCAACGTGCCGCTCCTGGTGGGGGGTGTGATCATCGGCGTCGTCACGATGGTGATCCTGAGAAGTCGGATACGTGGCCGGGACGCCTTCCCCGCTGTGATCGTGGGGCTGCTGTTCGTCCTGACGCTCACCTTCGTCTATATGGTCGCGCTGTCCCCGTTCGACCCGGCAGGTGCCGCGTCGGGCCTGGTTCCACGGCTGGGCCGCCCCCACAGCGCGCTGCTCGCCTGCGGCATCGTCGGTGCCACGATCATGCCGCACGCGGTATTCCTGCACTCGTCCCTGATCGCGAGCTTCAAGACCGGGGTACGCCCGCTGCCCACACCGGCCATGCTCCGTTTTCTGCGCCGGGACGTCATCATCGCCATGGGCCTGGCCGGGCTGGTCAACGTGTGCATGCTCGTCGTTGCCACCTCCCTGCCGGTGGGCACCGGGAGCTCGCTCGCCTCCGTGCACGACGCCTTCGCCCGGACCGAGGGGGCGGTGTTTGCGGCTGTCTTCGCCGTCGCCCTGCTCGCCTCCGGTCTCGCCTCGGCGTGCGCCGGCGTCTACAGCGGCCAGGCGGTCATGCAGGGATTCCTCAAGCGCAACAGCAGCGTCTGGCTGCGTCGAGCCGTGTCCTCCGTACCGGCACTGGTCATCCTGGCTCAGTTCAACGACCCGACCCGCGCCCTGGTGCTCAGCCAGGTCGTCTTGTCCTTCGGCCTTCCCTTCGCGCTGGTGCCGTTGATCGCCTTCACCGCGAAACGGGAAGTCATGGGGGCCTTTGTCAATCGTGGGCGAACCACCGTTGTGGCGTCGCTGATCGCGGTCGTCGTTCTCTCGCTGAATGCATTCGTCCTGACCAGCTTGTTCGCCTCCGGCTGAGGCCGGACCACCCACGAATGGGGCACCAACGATGTCTCGCTCGATGTTCACCTTGTTCGCCGTCGCGGCGCTGGTCCCGTTGGGGATGTGGTGCTCGCTCCGCGCGGCAGCCGCAGCGGACCTGACCCTGCTGCCGCCCAGCTGTCTCAGGCGGCTGCGTTCGTGGCAGAAGAACGCCCACCACGTCTACCTCGGATCCGCCAGCCTCGCACTCGGCGTGGGGCTGTTTGCAGCCCTTCGGCTCGCGCTCTGAACAGCCCTAGACCCGGAGGCACCACACCCATCAGCAGGAGCGAGAGGTCATGGCGATCACCAAGAGCACCGAACAGCTGACGCAGGAGCTGGCCCAGACGTTCGACGGGTTCGACGCGCGCATGCAGCAGCTGACGTCCAACCTGGACCCGGACAGTGTCCGGACCGCCGGCGCGATGACGCTCGAGATCGGGATGTACGCGAACAACCTCGCGAAGATCTTGAACGATCTCATCGGGATCGTCCAAGCACAGGCGTCAGATCCAGCTGGGGAACAGGATCCGGTGCTGCCAGGCCGGCACCGAGATCGAGATGCCGGCCAGGATCGGGTAGAGGAACCAGAAGTCGACGACCACCAGCAGGACGTAGCTTCCCGCTGCGGCAGCGCCCCACGTACGGCGCCGGGGTGAGGCGTCCGGGCGGCCGAGGACCATGCCGAGGCACATCACGATGGCGAGCACCATGAAGGGCACGCAGGGCAGCGCGTAGAACATGAAGCTGGTCCGTGGCCTGCTGCCGGTGCCGGGGAAGTAGGCGGCGAACGGCAGCCAGGTGACCCAGCTCGCGGCGAACCCGACCATGATCCCGGAGGCCCGCCAGTCCCGCCGGGCGATGGACCACCACAGCATCACCAGCAGCGCGATGATCGCCGGGAACCAGATCGCGGAGGTCCCGACGCCGAGCACCTCGCGGGCGCACTTGTCGTAGCTGCAGCCGTTCTGGCCCTTGGTGGGGCTGGTGTAGTAGTAGGCCACCGGTCTGCCCTGGAACAGCCACGAGATCGGCCGCGAGGCGTACGGGTGGAACGAGTAGAGCGTGCGGTGGAAGTCGAACGCGTCCTGGTGGTACTTGATCCAGCCGTGCAGCACCGCCAGCGTGTGGGCGAGGAAACCCTGGCCCGGCTTGACGTAGTCGTCGTGGTGGTAGGCGTACTTGCTGTTCACGAACCAGCCGGTCCAGGTCAGCGTGTAGACGGCGACGGGGACGACGCCCATCCAGACCGGGATCCGCCACAGCCCCTGCCGGACGGTGCCGGCCCAGGGACGCGCTCCGGCCGTACGCCGCGCCCCGACCTCCCACACCACCGCCAGCAGGGCGAACGCGAGGACGAACCACACCCCGTCCCACTTCACCGCACAGGCGGCGCCGACGCAGACCCCGGTGAGCAGCAGCCACGGGCGCCGGCCGGTGCCGACGAACAGCCGTCCCGGGAGCACGCCGTTGTCGACCGCGTCGGCAAGCCGCTCGCGTACGTCGTCGCGGTCGCGGACCAGGCAGGCGAACGCGGCGACGACCCAGAACATCAGGAAGATGTCGAGCAGCGCCAGCCGGCTCTGCACGAACTCCAGGCCGTCCAGGGCGAGCAGCAGGCCGGCGATGGTGCCCAGGAGGTTGGAGCGGAACATCCGCCGGGCGGCCCTGGCCAGGAACAGGATCGCCAGGCTGCCGAAGACGACCGAGGAGATCCGCCAGGCGAACGCGCCGTCGTAGGTGAACGGCGGGATCTTGCCGTTGCTGCCGAGGGACGCCCGGTTGAACGCGCTCTGGTGGACGTGGAAGAAGTAGTAACCGAGCGAGATCATCCACTTGCCCAGCGGTGGATGGACCACGTAGCCAGCACTGGTGTCGCCGTGGGTGGAGTCGAGCTCGACCCCGTGGTCGTGCAGGTTGAGCGCGTCGTGCACGTAGTAGATCTCGTCGAAGATCACGTCGTGCGGCGACCCGACGCCCCAGACCCGCAGGATGAAGGCGAGCACGGTCGCCCCGATCGGGCCGGCCCAACCCACCCAGCGACTGCCCATGATCGGGGGGACCAGGCGTTGCCGCAGCGTCGCCGCCGTCACCGGCGGCAGGTCGGGCAGCGCCTCGTCCACGCTGGTCTTCAGGGCCATGCAGGCGATCGTATGGGCTGGACTGTCAGGATGTCGGCATGACCACGACCGACGGGCCGGTGGGTCGGCTGGTGCTGCTCGGCGCACCCATCGGCGACCCTGGCGACGCCTCGCCCCGGCTGGCCGAGTGGCTCGCGAAGGCGGACATCGTCGCCGCCGAGGACACCCGGCGGCTGCGCCGGCTGACCCATGACCTCTCGGTGACCATCTCCGGCCGGGTGCTGTCCTACTTCGACGGCAACGAGGTCGAGCGCACGCCGGCGCTCGTCGAGGAGCTGCTGGCCGGTCGTACGGTGGCGCTGGTCACCGACGCCGGGATGCCGTCGGTGTCCGACCCCGGCTACCGCCTGGTGGTCGCCGCCGTGGCGGCGGGCGTCCCGGTCACCGCTGCTCCCGGGCCGTCCGCGGTCACCACCGCCCTGGCGCTGAGCGGCCTTCCCAGCGACCGGTTCTGCTTCGAGGGCTTTCTGCCCCGCAAGGCCGGCGAGCGTCGGTCGCGGCTCGAGTCGCTGCAGACCGAGCCCCGGACGCTGGTGTTCTTCGAGGCCCCGCACCGCCTCGCCGAGTCCCTGGCCGACCTCAGCGCAGCGTTCGGCGCGTCCCGGCCGGCCGCCGTGTGCCGCGAGCTGACCAAGACCTACGAGGAAGTACGTCGTGGCGGCCTCGCGGAGCTGGCCGAGTGGGCACTCGGTGACGTCCGCGGCGAGATCACGGTCGTGGTCGCCGGGGCTGAGCCCCTGTCGGGTGAGGAGCTGTCGGCTGAGGTGCTGGCGGCGACCGTCGCGGAGCACGAGGCGGCGGGGGAGACCCGCAAGGAGGCGATCGCGTCGGTCGCCGTACGGCTCGGGTTGCCGAAGCGGGTCGTCTTCGACGCCGTCGTCGCGGCGAAAGCGGGTCGACGCGCTAACTAGGATCGAGGCATGGCTTCCCCTCGCACCATCCTCACGGCCGTCGCCTGGCCCTACGCCAACGGCCCTCGGCACATCGGCCACGTCGCGGGCTTCGGTGTCCCCAGCGACATCTTCAGCCGCTACCACCGGATGGCCGGCAACAACGTGCTGATGGTGAGCGGCACCGACGAGCACGGGACGCCGATCCTGGTCCAGGCCGAGCAGGAGGGCGTGCCGCCGCAGCTGCTGGCCGACCGCTACAACCGAGTCATCGCCGAGGACCTGCAGGCCCTGGGGCTCACCTACGACCTGTTCACCCGGACGACCACGCGCAACCACTACGCGGTCGTGCAGGAGATGTTCAAGACCCTGCACAAGAACGGCTACATGATCGAGCAGACGACCCGGGGCGCGATCTCGCCGTCGACCGGGCGGACGCTGCCCGATCGCTACATCGAGGGGACCTGCCCGATCTGCGGCTACGACAGCGCGCGTGGCGACCAGTGCGACAACTGCGGCAACCAGCTCGACGCCACCGAGCTGATCAACCCGCACTCGCGGATCAACGGCGAGATCCCGAAGTTCATCGAGACCGAGCACTTCTTCCTCGACCTGCCGGCGCTGTCGCAGGCGCTGGGGGACTGGCTCAGGTCGCGACAAGACTGGCGCCCCAACGTGCTGAAGTTCTCGATGAACCTGATCGAGGACCTGCGCCCGCGGGCCATGACCCGCGACATCGACTGGGGTGTCCCGATCCCGCTGCCGGGCTGGGAGGACAACGACTCCAAGCGGCTGTACGTCTGGTTCGACGCGGTCATCGGTTACCTGTCGGCCTCCGTCGAGTGGGCTGCCCGTACGGGAGACCCCGAGGCGTGGCGGCAGTGGTGGACCGCGCCGGACGCGGAGTCCTACTACTTCATGGGCAAGGACAACATCACGTTCCACTCGCAGATCTGGCCGGCCGAGCTGCTGGGCTACGACGGCAAGGGCGCCAAGGGGGGCGCCCCCGGCAGCTTCGGCAGTCTCCAGCTGCCGACCGAGGTGGTGTCGAGCGAGTTCCTGACCATGGAGGGCAAGAAGTTCTCCTCCTCGCGCAACGTCGTCATCTACGTCCGCGACTTCCTCGAGCGCTACGACGCCGACACCTTGCGCTACTACCTGTCGGCGGCCGGCCCGGAGAACCAGGACACCGACTTCACCTGGTCGGAGTTCGTCCGGCGCAACAACGACGAGCTCGTGGCGGCCTGGGGCAACCTGGTCAACCGGATGGTCTCGTTCACGGCCAAGAACGTCGGCTCGATCCCCGCTGCCGGCGAGCTGACCGAGGTCGACCGTACGATGCTGGCCGCCACCCGCGACGCCTTCCCCGTGATCGGCGCCGACCTGGAGCGGTCGCGGATGAAGTCGGGCCTCAACGAGGCGATGCGGGTCATCGGCGAGGCCAACAAATATCTGTCCGACGAGGCGCCATGGAAGCTCCGTGAGACCGACCCGGAGCGGATGAGGACGATCTGCCACGTCGCGCTGCAGGTGATCGACGACGCCAAGACCTTCCTGGCCCCGTTCCTGCCCAACTCCTCGCAGCAGGTGCACGCGATGCTCGGCGGCGAGGGCGTCTTCGCCCCGATGCCCGAGCTGCG
>JAWWOL010000431.1:0-2989 GCA_033851695.1 Frankiales bacterium | reverse complement strand
GTGCGCAGCGAGGTGGTCAGACCGGCGCTGGCGTCGAAGCCGTTCTTGTAGTCGACCCGCACGACACCCGAGGTGACGGCGGTGCCGTCGTTGATGTCGTGGTAGGCGGAGCTGCCGTTCAGGGCGTAGATGAGCGGGTTGAGGAAGCCGAGCGAGCCCTGGAAAGCCTGGTCGTACACCGCGATGAGTCCGGCCATGAGCGGGCTCGCGAGGCTGGTGCCGCCGATGCGGTACTCGCTGTACTGGATCGAGCCGTCAGGGAACGTCTGGCTCTGGCCGACCAGGAAGCCGGTCTGCGGGTCCCCGTCCATGGCGATGTCGGGCACGGCCCGCATCGGCACGGACGTACCGTTGGACTTGGCGATCTTGTTCGGTACGACGCCCGCCTGGTAGGAGGGCTGCGCGAACAGGGCGCTGGTGCCGCCGCCGCCGCCGTAGAGGTAGGCCGGGGGAAGCGGAGCCCAGACGCCGTTGGTCAGCACGGACTTGCCGGTGCCCCAGCCGATCTCGCGGCCCCAGCTGTTGTCCTTGGTGACGTGCAGCGAGGTGCCACCGACGGCGGTGACGAACGGGTCGGAGGCCTGGTAGTCGGCCGCGCGGTGGCCGAGGTTGGCAACCTCGTCGCCGCTGTCACCGGAGGAGAACAGCATCGTGATGCCCTCGGCAGCGGCCTGCATGGAGTTCTGCTCGCCCTCGGCAACGGTGCTGGCGTCGGACGGCTCGCCGGCGTCGCCGTAGGAGTTGGTGATGATCTGCGCGAGGCCGTTGTCCACCACGGTGTTGACGGCGGCGTAGAGGTCATAGTCCTGGCAGCTCTGACCACCGACGTAGAGGATGTTGGCGGCGGGCGCCATGGCGTGCACCGCCTCGACGTCCAGCGTCTCCTCGCCGTACCACCCGCTCGCGCCGCACTCGTCGACGTAGGAGTAGCCCGTCGGCAGGTTCTGGCTGAACTGGTAGGCCCGCAACGGGTGCGACGGGTCGTTGTTGTGCGCGTAGGTCTGCGCGTCCTTCAGGATGGTCGGCGAGGCGTAGGCGTCCACGACGGCGACCGTCGTGCCGCGCCCGTCGAGGCCGACGGCCTGGGTCTGGTCGAGACCGTAGGCACCTCGCAGCTGGACCGGCTTGTAGCCGCACACGGCGTAGGTCAGCCTGTCCTTCAGCGGGTCGGGCAGGTTGTTGGCCGTGCGCGCACCGAAGTAGGCGGAGCACGGGGACGCGTTCTTGAAGACCGCGCCCGGCGGCGGCAGGACGGCTCCGGGTTTGACGGCGGCCGGCTGCACGGCCGGTTTGGTGGCTGCGGTCGCGAGGTCGGCGCCGGTGGTGTTGTTCGGGGTGGAGCGGACCGACGTGTCGAGCCCGCTGATGCCGGCCACGAGGCCGGACAGCGACGAGGGCACGCTCACCGGCTTGGTGTTGGCGAGGACCTTGCTGCCGCTCTTGACGAAGCCGGCGATGCTCGTCCCGAACGCGGCCTCTGCCTGCTTGGCCGTGCCGGTGAAGCTGACGTAGCGGCCGTTGGCCGGCACGGTGCCGATGGTGAAGCCCTGCGAGGTCAGCCAGGACGTCACGGACTTGACCTGCGCGCTGGTCGGGGCGAACGCGGCCCGCCACGCGGCCGGGGTCACGTAGTGCCGGTAGCTCGAGCTCTTCGGGTCCGAGACCGCGAGCGCCAGCTTGGTGGCCCCGGCAGTGTCGCGGAGGTTGAGCACGGCCGTCAGGCGGACCGGCGTGGAGTCGGCCACGGCGCCCGAGCTGGCGGCGCTTGCGGTCCAGCCGGGCGCGCTGTCGAGCTGCACCCGGGCTGCGACCGGGGCGGCACTGGCCCCGGCGGGCAGGCCTACGGCCAGTCCTACCGCTGCTGCGGTGGTGGCGACCAGGCCCGTGCGGATACGACGCAGATGTGGCGGCATTGGGCTCCTCTGGGTTCAGTATTTACTTACGCACAAGCACAATTCGGGCAGTCTTCCCGTCTATAGCAAGTTGCGCAAGACCCTGAGACCAGCAATCACGGATGGTTACCAGTTGGTAACACAGCGCCCGCTTCGCGAGGGTTTGTCCGAGCTCCAGAGCAGTGGTCCTGCGGCCTGCACTGTCCGTGCCGGTGACTAGGCTGACGCCGTGCCCAGCCACGTTCCTGCCGCCGAGCCAGTCAACACCCCTCTGCCCGTTTTGCCCACATCTGGCCTGGCGACGGGGGTCGGCTCCCTGCCGGGCGAGGATCCCCGGCTGGCCGCGCGCCAGGTCTTCGAGCTGCTGCCGGAGCTGCCCTACCTGCCCGAGCTGCCGGCCCGTGGCCACGGGGCGACCATGGTCGGTCGCGGGGTTGCCCTGCTCGGGCTGGCCGGCCACCTGCACGCCGATGTCCAGCCCAGCGGCTGGCGGCTGGTCGATCGGGCCGGCCTCGACGAGCGGCGGGCGATCGACCTGCTCGACCGGGACCTGGACGCCCTTGAGGAGGTGGCCGAGGGCTGGACCGGGCCGATCAAGCTCGCCGTGCTGGGGCCGCTGACCGCAGCCGCCGGGCTCGAGCTGACCAGGGGCGAGGCCGTCCTAGCCGATCACGGTGCCTCTCGCGACCTGGCCGAGGCACTCGCCGACACCACCCGCTGGCTGGTCGCCGAGGTGAGCCGCCGCGTGCCAGGAGCCCAGCTGGTGGTCCAGGTCGACGAGCCGTCCCTGCCGGCCGTACGCGCAGGGCTGGTGCCGACCGCGAGCGGCTTCGGCCGGCTCCGGTCGGTCGGCGAGACGGCCGCGCTGCAGCGACTGGGCGGCATGCTCGACGTGATCGCCGACGGCGGCGCGTTCCCGATCGTGCACTGCTGCGCACCGTCGCCGCCGATCGACCTGTTCCGCAGGGCGGGGGCGCGGGGCGTCTCCATCGACGCCGCCATGCTCCACGACCGTGACGACGACGCCCTCGGGGAGGCGATCGAGGCCGGCACCCGGATCTTCCTCGGCGCGGTGCCCTCCTTCGACCCGCGTCCGG
>JAWWOL010000418.1:0-6352 GCA_033851695.1 Frankiales bacterium | reverse complement strand
GTTCCAGACCTTCTCGGTCCAGCCGCGGGCGTTGCTGGCCGTGGTCAGTGACGTGCCGCCGACCGCCGTGACGTAGCCGCCGGTCGCGGGATAGGAGCCGCCGTCGTAGTCGGAGTCACCGGAGCTGGCCGTGATGGCCACGCCAGGGTGGTGGTAGTAGGACGCGTCGTAGCTGTTCTCGCTGCCGTTCTCCGGTCCCCCGTAGGAGTTGGAGACGAACTTCGCGCCCATCGTCACCGCGCGGTTGACCGCGGTGCCGAGGTTGGCCGTGGTCGGGGTCGTCGCCTCGACCAGCAGGATGTGGCACAGCGGGCAGACCGCCGAAACCATGTCCAGGTCCAGGGAGATCTCTCCGGCCCAGCCGGTGTCGGGTGCCGGCAGCGACGTGGTCGAGCCGGTCTGGCTGACCTTGGTGAAGCAACCGTTCGCGACGGTGCAGGCCGGCAGGCCGTACTGCGTGCGGTAGGCGGCGAGGTCCGAGGCGGCGTTCGGGTCGTCGTAGGCGTCGACGATGGCCACCGTCTGGCCGGATCCGGCCGTGCTGGACGGCAGCGCGTACGCGGCCTGCAGGCTGCTCGGGCCATAGCCGCTGGGCGTGGCGTTCGGCGTGATGGCGTCGGTGGAGACACCGGCCGGCTGGGCCGGGTTGAGCACCTTGATCGCCATGCAGGCCATCCGGCCGGGCTTGGCCGCTGCGCACAGCCTGGCCGTCTTGACGTGCGCCGTGACCTTGGCGCTGGACGCGGCGCCGGCGACTCCCCCGGTCAGGGCGGTCGCGATGCTGAACGCGGTCAGCACCGCCACCCCGACCGTCCCGCGTCGGGCGCGAGCCCGCCCGCCGGACGTGATGGACAACCTCATCGTTGGTCCTTTCCCCTGGGCCCGGGTGCCCGATGGCGACGTCGCCACCGGCGGGCTGTGCGTCAGCCTCGCACAGCAAACCAGGATCAAATACCCAAACTTCGTAAAACCCCCGTTACGAGAGGAAGTCCTGCGGTTCTGGCATCGGCAAAGAGATCTTCCGCGCTGCCGCCCAGCGGAGGATTGATCCGGTCAGTGCAGCGCGGACAGGGCGCTGCTGGCAACCTTGACGCCGGCGTAGGAGTGCCGGCCGACGATGAGCAGGTTGACCACGTAGTAGTTGAAGATCATCGTCGCGAAGGCCAGCGACGAGATGTGCGCCGCCCACTTGCGCAGCCCCGGCGTCGAGCGGGCGTGCAGGTAGGCCGCGTAGACGATCCAGCTGATCAGCGCCCAGGTCTCCTTGGGGTCCCACTGCCAGTAGTGGCCCCAGGCCGCCTCGGCCCAGATCGCCCCGGCGATGACGGCGAAGGTCCAGATCGGGAAGCCGAACGCGATCAGCCGGTACTCGGCCCGGTCCAGCGTGCGGGCGTTCGGCAGCATCCGGGTGACGGCCGAGAAGCCCGGCGCCTTGCCCGCCGTGACCAGGCGCTCGTAGCGGCGCCGAGCAAGGTGGACGGAGCTGACCACCCCGGACAGCATCAACGTCCCGGTCGCGGTGATGGCGGCAGCCACGTGGATGATCAGCCAGTACGAGTTGAGCACCGGCTGCAGCGGCTCGGCGCGGGCGTAGAGGACGGTCCCGGCCAGCCCGAGGTAGAGGACGACGGGCACCATCACGAAGACGCCGAGGTTGTTCGCGCGCTTCTGCGCGGTGAGCACGAGGAACGCCCCCACCACGACCAGGCAGATCGCCGAGCTGAACTCGTACATGTTGCCCCACGGCACCCGCATGAGCCCGGTGCCGCGGGTCACCACCTCGGCGGCGTGCACCAGCCAGCCGGCGCAGGTCAGCGCGACCGCGACCACACCGAAGGTGAGCCGGCGCGGACGGGCAGCGGCAACCCGGTCGACCGGGGCCGGCGGCAGCGGCGCACCACCCACCGGCGCCCCGGCGCCGACCAGGGCGCGCTCCTCGGGTACGGCGACGGCCGCGGGCACCGCCTCGCGGGACCGGATCAGGCCACGGCGGGCGAAGGCGAGCTCGGCCACGTAGGCCAGCATCGCCAGCGCGTACAGGACCAGGGTGATCCCGAACAGCAGGTCGGACGCGTGCGCGAGGCTCGGGTGCGGCACTCTTACTCCTCCACGATCGGGCCGGTCGCACTGGTCAGCGGCCGCAGCCGATCGACCAGCGCCGAGAACTCGTCGGCGAACTGCTCAGGGTCGGTACGGGCGAGGCCACCTGCTTCGACCACGGTACGCCCGCCGTCCTGGAGGCTTGCGCGCACCCAGAACCTCCGCCGGCGGACCCGCAGCGACAGGATCAACCCGAGCACGATCAGGATCGCCGCGACCAGCGCGAGCTCCTTGCCGGGGTCGTCGGTGACCTGGAAGTTGGCGAACTGGCTGATGCCGGTGAACGTCACGGTGTAGCCGTTGGCCAGCTTCCAGGACTGGCCGACCCGCAGGCCCGCGGTGGTGGACTTGTCGGCGCCCAGCATCTGCTTCATCCCGGGCGGCACGTCGTAGACGGTGTCCGCCGACGGGTCGCCGGACAGCGCGTTGACCAGCAGCTCGGGGTCGTTGGCGGCGGGGAAGCCGGAGACGATCTGGCCCTGCGCGCCCTTGGCCTTGGTCGGGGTGAAGACGCCGTGGATGGCGAACCACTGTGACTTGTCGGCGATGTTGGTGACCTTGACGTAGCCCTCGGACAGGTAGTTGGTGGTCTCCTGCGGGAGGAACACGTCGTCCTCGTCGGAGACCACGTTGCCCTGCGGGTCGGTGATCCGCAGGTGCGGCGCGTAGCCGTGGCCGCCCAGGTAGATCTTGGTGCCGCCGGTCAGCCAGGAGCCGCCGAGCACCAGCGGGTGGTTCTCGCGGATGTCGTAGGTCTTGGGCGCGGCACCCGGATGAGCGGTGTACGTGACGTAGGCGTCGTACGACTTCGGCTCGCCGGTCGGCAGGTAGACCGCCTTGAACGAGTTGAAGGTGACGCTGAACGGCGCGAGCTCCGACTGGCGGAAGGCCCGCCCGGTGCTCGACTCGTCGTACTGGCCCAGCACGTTGGCCCAGCCGACGCCCGGCGTACGGATGATCTCGCCCTTCCAGCCGAACAACCCGCCCATCGCGACGCCGGCCAGCAGCAGCATCAGCGAGACGTGGAACATCAGGTTGCCGGTCTCGCGCAGGTAACCCCGCTCGGCCGAGAGCCCCTCGTCGCGTACGAGAACCCGCCATCCCTTGCGCCGCAAGGCTTTTCGTACGGCGTCCAAGGCCGCGGCGGGGGTGGCGTCCGTCTCCCAGGTGGTCGAGCGGGGCAGCTTGGCGAAGTGCCGGGGTGGCGCAGGCGGAGGGGTGCGCATCGCCCGGTAGTGCAGCCGGATCCGCGGGACCAGGCAGCCGATCAGCGAGACGAACAGCAGCAGGTAGATCGCGGCGAACCAGGGGGCGGCAAAGACGTCGAACAGCGAGAGCCGGTCGAACAACGGCCCGTACCAGTGGGTGTTGATGAACTGGGTGACCAGGGCGTCCTGCTGTCCGTGCTGGGGCAGGATCGACCCTGGTACGGCGCCGAGCGCGAGGAGGAACAGCAGCTGCAGCGCGGTGCGCATCGAGGTCAGCCGGCGCCAGCCGGACCGGGCCTGCTGCCAGGGCGATCGCGCAGGAGCAGCGCGACGGACGTCTGCCGGCTTGGTGGTCAGCGCAGCCCGGGCGGCGGTGTCGGTCGGGTCGGGGCGCTCGGCGGTCTCGGTCATCTCAGATCGTGCCGGTCGTCGGGAAGTGCTGCTGCATCGTCGCGACCAGCGAGCCCCACCAACCCGTGACGAGCATCAGCCCGACGACGATGAGCAGCGCGCCGCCGAAGCGCATGATGGCCTGCGAGTGCCGGCGCATGAAGGCCATGGCGCCGAGAGCACGTTCGAGACCGAGAGCCACGGCTACGAACGGGATCCCGAGGCCCAGGCAGTAGGCGAAGACGAGTATGGCGCTGCGCACCTGGCCGGACCCCCCGGCGTAGGCGAGGTTGAGCACCGCCCCAAGGGTCGGACCGATGCACGGAGCCCAGCCGAGGCCGAAGACGAACCCGAGCACAGGCGCACCCAGCAGCCCCGCTCTGGGCAGCCGGTGGATGCGGACCTCGCGCGAGAACAGCGGCAGGTATCCAAGGAAAGCCAGGCCGAGCAGGACGGTGAGCGCTCCGAGGACGCGGGTGACGACGACGTTGCCGGACAAGCCGGCGGTCAGGTTGTTGAACAACGCGCCTTCGAGCACGAAGACGGCAGTGAAGCCGAGGACGAAAAGCACGCTGCCCGCCAGCATCCGGCCGCGGTGCTTTCGGTCATCCGAGAGGTCGGCGCCGGACATGCCGGTCACGTACGAGAGGTAGCCGGGCACGAGCGGCAGCACGCACGGCGAGGCGAACGAGACCAACCCGGCGATCGCGGCTACGGGCAGCGCGAGCAGCATCGACCCGCTGGTCACCGTCTGACCGAAGCTGGTGCCGATCGAGCTCGCCAGCACGATCATGCTGCCGCCTGCTCTTCCTGGATCTTGTCCCTCAGCTGGCTGTAGACCACGACCCCGTTGATCACGTCGGCGATCCTGCCGTGCTTGTCGATGACCAGGGTCAACGGTGGCGCGGCAATGGTGACCTTGCCACGGAAGGCGAGCACCGTCTTGCTGTCCGGGTCCGACAAGCTGTCGTACGGGACCTTGAGGCCCTTGAGGAAGGCCGTGGCCGCGGTCTTCGTGTCTCCGTGGAAGCTGACCCCGATGAACGTGACGCCTTGGGGACTGAAGTCGTCGTAGAGCTGCTGCAGAGCAGGCACCTCGTCGCGGCACGGGTCGCACCAGGACGCCCAGTAGTTGACGACGACGACCTGCCCCCGGTGCCCGGCGAGGGAGAACTGGTCGCCCTTGCGGATGGTCGTGCCGCTCAGGTCCGGCGCCACCTTGCGCGCGTCGGGGGCAAAGCTCACCGGCCCTGAGCCCGTGGCGGCGGTGGCGCCTGAGCAGGCCGACACCGCGAGCAGGCACAGGGCGACCAGGGAGGCGCGGAGGCTGCGGGAGGCGAGCGGCACGAAGCTGACCCTCAACGGTGAAGGAGTAGGCCTCCCGGAACGGGAAACCGGCCGGCGCCTGGTGGCGCCGACCGGTCCCATTGTCACTCCCATCGCTTGCGACACCCCGCTGGGGGTGGTTCAGCTGATGCGCAGACCCGTGTTGCCGTCGAAGACGTGCATCTCGCCCTCGTTGATGGCCAGGTTGACCACGCTGCCGGCCGCCGGGATGGAACGCGGCTCGACGCGGGCGACGATGTCGTTGCTGAGCGCGACCTCGCCGCCGGTGTGCCCGGTGGTCCCGTACAGGAAGGCGTCGGAGCCGAGCTCCTCGACCAGGTTGACGGTGACCGGGAAGCCCTGGCCGGCGCCGACCACGGACAGCGACTCGGGCCGGAAGCCGACCGTCGCGGTGTCGCCGCTGAGCTTGGCCAGCCGGGCCCGGTCGACCGGGAGGATGGCGCCGTCGAAGGCGATGCCGTCGGCCGTGACCTTGCCGCTGACCAGGTTCATGGCCGGGGAGCCCATGAAGCCGGCGACGAAGACGTTGTCGGGGGTCTCGTAGAGCTCGCGCGGGCTCGCGCACTGCTGGAGCAGACCGTCCTTGAGCACGGCGACCCGGTCGCCCATCGTCATGGCCTCGACCTGGTCGTGGGTGACGTAGACGGTGGTGACGCCGAGGCGGCGCTGCAGCGAGGCGATCTGGGTGCGGGTGGAAACGCGGAGCTTGGCGTCGAGGTTCGACAGCGGCTCGTCCATGAGGAAGACCTGCGGCTTGCGGACGATCGCCCGGCCCATCGCGACCCGCTGACGCTGGCCACCGGAGAGCGCCTTGGGCTTGCGCTCGAGGTAGGGCTCGAGGTCGAGGATCTTGGCGGCGTCGGCCACCCGGGTCGCGATCTCGCTCTTGTGCACGCCGGCGATCTTGAGCGCGAAGCCCATGTTCTCGGCGACCGTCATGTGCGGGTAGAGCGCGTAGTTCTGGAAGACCATCGCGATGTCGCG
Source organism: Frankiales bacterium (assembly GCA_033851695.1). Classification (GTDB taxonomy): domain Bacteria; phylum Actinomycetota; class Actinomycetes; order JAWWOL01; family JAWWOL01; genus JAWWOL01. Next base: position 323 of record JAWWOL010000418.1, on the reverse strand, counting down.
CTCCTTCGGCGGGAGGTCCGTGACGTCACGGTCGCCGATGTGGATGGAGCCGCCGTCGATCTCCTCGAGACCGGCGAGCATGCGCAGGCTGGTGGACTTGCCACAACCGGAGGGACCGACCAGGACGAGGAACTCGCCGTCGTTGATCTTGAGGTCCAGGGCGTCGACAGCGGGCTTGTCGGTCTTGGGGTAGATCCGGGTCGCCTGGTCGAAACTGACACTAGCCATGCGTTACCAACTCCTTCACCGGCAGGAACGTGCCGGACGATCCGAGTGAGGGGGTTCACACTTTTGCACGCGGAACCGGTTTTGTCTCGGGTGGG
>JAWWOL010000386.1:0-8134 GCA_033851695.1 Frankiales bacterium | reverse complement strand
GGCGCGACGGGTTGCCGTCGACACCGCAGACTTCCTCGTACGGGACCTGCGGACCCCCGAGGGCGGGTTCGCCTCGGCGCTCGACGCCGACACCGAGGGAGTAGAGGGCAAGTTCTACGTCTGGACGCCGGAGCAGCTGGTCGGCGCTCTCGGCCGGCAGGACGGTGAGTGGGCGGCGGACCTGTACGGCGTCACGGAGGCCGGCAGCTTCGAGCACGGGTCCTCGGTCCTGCAGCTGCTCGCCGACTCCGACGACCCGGCGCGCGAGACGGCAGTCCGCCTGCGGCTGCTGGAGTCTCGGGCAGAACGGGTCGCCCCGGCACGGGACGACAAGGTGGTGGCAGCCTGGAACGGCCTCGCGGTCGCCGGCCTGGTCGAGGCCGGCGTGCTCTTCGACCGGCCCGACCTGGTGGACGCGGCGGTGTCCTGCGCCGAGCTGCTGGAGCGGCTGCACGTCGACGGCGGACGTCTGCTCCGCACCTCCCGGGACGGCAGGGCCGGCCACAACGCGGGCGTCCTCGAGGACCACGGCGATGTGGCCGAAGGCCTGCTGGTGCTGGCATCCGCCACCGCTGACGCCCGGTGGGCGAGCTTGGCCGGCGCGCTGCTGGACACGGTGCTCGACCACTTCCCCGACGGGGCAGGCGGTTTCTTCGACACTGCTGACGACGCCGAGACGTTGATCCGGCGGCCGCAGGACCCGACCGACAACGCGACCCCGTCGGGGGCGGCGGCGGTCACGGGCGCCCTGCTGTCCTCCGCTGCCCTCACCGGCTCCGAGCGGCACCGTCAGGCCGCCGAGGCCGCGATGGCCCGGTTGACCCCGTTGGTCACCGGCTACCCCCGGTTCGCCGGGTGGGCCGGGGCCACCGCCGAGGCCATGCTCGCCGGCCCGGCAGAGGTGGCGATCGTCGGCGACCCCGCCGACCCGCGCACCCAGGACCTGGTCACCGCCGCCTGGCGGGCGCGCTCGGCGGGCGCCGTGATCGCCGTCGGCGACCCGGCGCAGCCCCCGTACGTCGAGCTCCTCGCCGGCCGCCCCCTGGTCGACGGGGCTCCCGCGGCCTATGTCTGCCGCCGGATGGTCTGCCGGGCCCCGGTCACGACCCCCGAGGCGCTGGCCGAGGAGCTGGCCCAGCACTGAGCCGGCCGGCAAAGCCGGGGCGCGCCACGCTGTCAGCGAACGGCATTGGCCTCGGCCTGTTGCCGTGTAATCGTGTAATCACGGCAACAGAAGGAGCGGATCATGTACCCACGAGGACGCCATGGAGGCCCGCCCTGGGCCCGCGGCAACGACACCCCGCCACCGGCAGACGACGTCGCCGCCTGGCTGACCGGCCGGCTGCCGGACGAGTGGTACGAGGGCAGCCCCGAGGTCCAGGTGGATCGCGACGAGATCGTGGTCATCGGCGAGCTGACCGCACCCACCGTGGAGGGCGACCCGGACGAGGCGGCCCGGCAGGCCGCCATCGCCGGGCGGATCACCCGGTTCCGCGAGGAGACCCGCGGCAAGCGGATCGCCATCGCGCAGGAGGCAGAGGAGCGGTACGGCCGCAAGGTCGCGTGGGGTGCCAAGATCGGTGACACCAGCGTGGTGTTCACCAGCCTCGCCGTCCCGGTGATGACCCGGCTGCGCTTCGAGGAGCGTCAGGTCCTCGACACCCTCGTGGACGCCGGCGTGGCCCGCAGCCGCAGCGAGGCGCTGGCGTGGGCGGTCAAGCTGGTCGGCCAGCACGAGGGCGACTGGATCCAGCAGCTGCGCGACGCCCTGGTGGCCGTGCAGGAGGCTCGCAAGGCCGGCCCGGCCAGCTGAGCGGTTCGGCCGTCCGGGTCGTCAGGCGAGGGAGTAGGTCGCGATCGACACCGCGACGTACTGCAGGACGAACGCTGCCACGGTCAGGGCGTGGAAAACCTCGTGGTAGCCGAAGATCCGGGGCACCGGGTCGGGGCGCTTGAACGCGTAGACCACCGCGCCGAGCGAGTAGAGCGCCCCGCCCACGGCCACCAGCACGAGCACCGCCACCCCGCCGTTGTGCAGCAGGTCGGGAAGGACGAAGACCGCCACCCAGCCCAGCGCCAGGTAGATGGGGACGTACAGCCACCGGGGGGCGGACGTCCAGAGCAGCTGCAGCGCGATGCCGAGCGCGGCGCCGGCCCAGACCACGGTGAGCACGACGTCGCTGGTGCGGCCGCGCAGCACGATCAGCGCGATCGGGCTGTAGGTGCCGGCGATGATCAGAAAGATGTTGGCGTGGTCCAGCCGCCTCAGCAGGGCGCGCACCCGTGGCGAGCCGTGCCAGCGGTGGTAGAGCGCGCTGACCCCGAACAGCAGGCAGGCCGAGAGGGCATAGACGGCGCAGCCGATCCGGGCCCGCTCGTTGCCGGCCAGGCTGACCAGGACGATCCCCGCGGCGACGGTCAACGGGAACGCGATCCCGTGCAGCAGCCCGCGCAGCTTTGGCCTGGCCGCGAGCATGTCGACGTAAGCCTGCGCGGCCGTCCGGGTCGCGTCCTCGAATGCCGCGGTCATGACCCGAGACTAGACCCGAAGCCTCGGCACAACCGGGACCGGCAGGGACGCACGGTATTCCACGGTATTCTCGGCCTTCGACGGGACTCGTCGTGAGGGAAGGGGCCGCCATGGGGCTGCGCGACCTCGTCTACACGGTGTACGAGAAGCGGCTGCGGCAGCTGCTCGTCGGCGTCCCGAGCCCCCGGCACGTCGGCGTCATCCTCGACGGCAACCGGCGCTGGGCCAAGTCCGTCGGGGCCAGCGACGTCTACGGTCAGGGTGCCGACCGGATCGACGACCTGCTCGCCTGGTGCACCGACGCCAAGGTCGAGGTCGTCACCCTCTGGCTGCTCTCCACGGACAACCTGGCCCGTTCCGACGAGGAGCTCGCGCCGTTGTTCCGGGTCATCGAGCGGACGGTCGAGGGGCTGGCGGCGCCGGACAAGCCGTGGCGGGTCCACCCGGTCGGCTCGCTCGACCTGCTGCCTGAGGCCACCCAGCACATTCTCAAGGCCGCCGACGAGAGCACCGTCCACAAGCTGGGCCTGCTGGTCAACGTGGCCATCGGGTACGGGGGCCGGCGCGAGATCACCGACGCCGTACGCTCCATGCTGCTCGAGGCCGCTGGCAACGGCGCCTCCCTCGAGGAGCTGGCAGAGGCCCTCGACGTGGAGCACATCGCCGACCACCTCTACACCAAGGGCCAGCCAGACCCCGACCTGGTGATCCGCACCTCGGGCGAGCAGCGGCTGTCCGGCTTCCTGCTGTGGCAGAGCGCGCACAGCGAGTTCTACTTCTGCGAGGCGTTCTGGCCGGAGTTCCGGCACGTGGACTTCCTCCGGGCGCTCCGGGCGTACGGCGAGCGTCACCGTCGTTACGGTTCCTGAGCGAATGCCCTTCTGCGACACCTGACCGTCACCTTGCGGATGGCGTGTCGTGGCCTCCAGGTTCCTGGGATCGGCTTACCGTCAGGGGTGACGGACGGCGTCGTGCCGGACGTCCGGGAGGCCTAGGCGTGCAGTTTCTTGCGACGCGGAGGGGCCGGCACCCGGCCTTTGGGCCCGGTCCCGGACCACTCGAGGTTACGGGCGCAGAGGTGCGCGCCCTGAGGGGTTCCCCGTGAACGCAGGCCCGCAGCTGCCCCGCCGCACCTACGTCCTCGACACGAGTGTCCTGCTCTCCGACCCGGCGGCGATCACCCGCTTCGCCGAGCACGAGGTCGTCCTTCCGCTCGTGGTCATCAACGAGCTCGAGGCCAAGCGTAAGGACCCCGAGATCGGCTACTTCGCCCGCCATGCACTGCGGATCCTCGACGACCTCCGGCAGCAGCACGGCCGGCTCGACCAGCCGATCCCCATCGGCGAGCTCGGCGGCACCGTCCGCGTCGAGCTGAACCACTCCGACCCCATGGTGCTGCCTGCGGGCTTCCGCATCGGTGACAACGACAGCCGGATCCTCGCCGTTGCAGGCAATCTCGCGGGTGAGGGGTGCGACGTGGTCCTCGTGAGCAAGGACCTCCCGCTGCGGGTCAAGGCCGGCTCGGTCGGCCTTCCGGCCGAGGAGTTCCGCAACGAGCTCGCGACCGACGTCGGCTGGACCGGCATGGCCGAGATCGAGATCGGCGACCAGGAGGTCGACGCGCTCTATGCCGACGAGCACCTCGAGCTGGAGGCGGCCCGCGAGTTCCCTTGCCACACAGGGCTTGTGCTGCTCTCCAGCCGGGGCAGCGCGCTCGGCCGCGTGCTACCCGACAAGTCCGTACGCCTGGTACGCGGCGACCGCGAGGCCTTCGGCCTGCACGGCCGGTCGGCGGAGCAACGGGTCGCCCTCGACCTGCTGCTCGACCCCGATGTCGGCATCATGTCGCTCGGCGGCCGTGCCGGCACGGGCAAGTCGGCGCTCGCCCTGTGCGCAGGGCTCGAAGCCGTCCTCGAGCGCCGTCAGCACAAGAAGGTCGTCGTCTTCCGGCCGTTGTTCGCCGTCGGCGGCCAGGAGCTCGGCTACCTCCCCGGCACCGAGGCGGAGAAGATGTCGCCGTGGGGCCAGGCGGTCTTCGACACCTTGGGCGCCCTGGTGCACGCAGACGTGGTCGAGGAGATCATGGCTCGCGGCATGCTCGAGGTGCTCCCGCTCACCCACATCAGAGGCCGGTCGCTGCACGACTCGTTCGTCATCGTCGACGAGGCACAGTCCCTCGAGCGCAACGTCCTGCTGACCGTACTCTCCCGTATCGGTGGGGCTTCTCGGGTCGTCCTCACCCACGACGTCGCCCAGAGCGACAACCTGCGGGTGGGCCGCTACGACGGCGTCGCCGCAGTCATCGAGGCGCTCAAGGGTCACCCCCTGTTCGCCCACGTCACGCTGACCCGCTCGGAGCGCTCGCCGATCGCTGCGCTGGTGACCGATATCCTCGGCGACCTCGGGGTCTGACTCGCCGTACGGGCGCGGCGGACCGGCCGCGCCCGTACGATCAGCGCATGGTAATCCCCGTGCACGACCAGAATCCCGTACGGCGAACGCCTGTCGTCACCTACGCACTGATCGTGGCAAACCTGTTGGTGTTCCTGGTCGAGCCGATCCACCAGTACTTCATCGGCAGCCAGACCGTCGCCGACGTCTGCCACCAGTACGCGTTCTTCGACAAGTGGGCGGCCATCCCCAAGGAGCTGCTGAGCGGCCATCCGCTCGGCGCCCACCAGTACGTCATCAGCACCGGTGCGGGCCAGATCTCCTGCCCTGTCGACGTTTTCCCGCACAAGAGTCCCGCGTTGTCGGTGCTCTACTCGATGTTCCTGCACGCCGGGTGGCTGCACATCCTGGGCAACATGCTCTTCCTCTACGTCTTCGGCAACAACATCGAGGACCGGTTGGGCCGGATCAAGTTCCTGGCGTTCTACATCGGGGCTGGATACGCTGCTGCGTATGGGTTCTCGGCGATGGACCCCGGCTCGACGACCACCCTGGTCGGTGCCTCGGGTGCGATCGCCGGCGTGCTCGGCGCCTACCTGATCCTCTATCCGCGGGCCAAGGTCCTCTCCCTGCTGCCGTTCCTGTTCTTCCTGCCGGTCCGGCTGCCCGCCTGGCTGGTGCTCGGCTCCTGGTTCGTCCTGCAGTACGTCTATGCCGCAGGGGCCGGCGTGGGGCAGGGGGCTGGTGTGGCCTACGTGGCCCACGTGGTCGGATTCATCTTCGGGATGCTGGTGGGCTACCTGGTGCGGGTGTCCTCTTCACCGCACCGGGGGACCGGGCCGCGTGGGGTCGGTTGACCGTGTCCCGCCTTTTCAGTCCCAGATGTCCCAGCAGCCACGCGGGTCCCGAAACGGACGCCGAACGGCCTGTTTCTGTGAACCATGTCACTTTCTGAGCCGCTTTTTGGCTGATCCGTCGGGCAGACTGGACGGGCGGCCCACTCTTCACAGGGAGGCCTCGGCCAGAAGGCGTGGCGGAGGCGGGGGCCCGCAGGTGTGCCGCAGGACGCTCAGGATGCTCCATGTCCGGGTCCTGGCGGGGGCCACCGCGAAGCCTGTCCGGGTGCCCCCGGTGCGTGCAGGTCCCTCCAGGGACCTCTCACGACCGTGGGGCAACGCGTGCCGGCACCGCCTCATGCGGTGCCCATGACGGAAGGATTGTGCGTGATCCGAACACCCAACCGCGGCGTCGTGGCGGCGGGCGCAGCTCTCGGCTCGGTGAGCATCGCCGTCGGCGTGCTCGGTGGCTCGGCCGCTCAGGCCTCGGCCACCACCGCGTCGGACACTTCTGTCGCCCCCAAGACCGTGACCGTGGCACCCAACCGAGACTCTGCCGCCCAGGAGCGGATGGCGGCCGAGGCCCGCACGCTCACCGCCCAGGCCGCCGCTGTGGCCGCCGTGGCCGGCGCGACGGCAACCGCGCCGCCGAAGCCCAAGCACAAGAAGCCGAAGCGGGCGGCCAGGGCCGCCAAGCGTGCTCCGCTGACCCCTCGCGAGATGGCCAAGCAGCTGGTGGCCCAGCACAAGGGCTGGAAGCCCGCGCAGTTCACCTGCCTGAACAAGCTGTGGACCCGCGAGAGCGGATGGGACGCCCACAACATGAACGGCGGTTCGGGAGCCTATGGCATCCCGCAGTCCCTGCCAGCCAACAAGATGGCGACCTTCGGCAGCGACTGGCGCGACAACCCGTTGACCCAGATCAAGTGGGGCCTCTGGTACATCGCCGATCGGTACGGCACCCCGTGCAACGCCTGGGCGCACAGCGAGCGCTACAACTACTACTGAGTGGGTCAGCGGGCCCAGGCGACGCCGGCAGGGGTCTTCGAGGCCCAGGCGACACCGGCCGGCTTCTGCGAGGCCCAGGCCACACCGTGCGTCGGCTTGGCCGCGGCGTGACGGATGCTGGCGGAGGCGAGTGACGGGACCGCGGCGGCACCTGCCAGGGCGATGGTGACGGTGGCGGTGACGGTGACGAGACGACGAGCGATCATGGTGTTCTCCTCGGACCTGGTGACGCCCCGAGCGCCACGCACAGTCCCTCGTCCCGGTCTCGCCCGGTCTTGAGGGACTTGTCGGTCATCGTGAAGACAGTGCCAAGATGACTAGCTCGCGGGTGGCCCGCCCTGGTCGGATCGCCCTTTTGGCTTAGGCCGTTGGTATGACTCCCTCGGTCATAAGGACTGCGGCTGCTGAGCTTTGTCCCGGATTCGAGTCGAACGCCGTGCTCTCCACCGTGGGTGGTCCAGACCGGTCAGGCCGGCGGCCGGGTCATCGACAGCACGTCCAGCGCGGCGTCGAGCTGCTCGGCCGTCAGCTTGCCGGCCTCGACGTAGCCGCGCTCCTCGACGACCTGCCGGATGGTCTTGCGCTCGGCCAGCGACGCCTTTGCCACCTTTGCCGCCTCCTCGTACCCGATGTACTTGTTGAGCGGGGTCACGATGGAGGGTGAGGACTCGGCGAACTCGCGGCACCGCTCCTCGTTGGCAACGATGCCGTCGATGCACCGGTCGGCGAACAGCCGGGAGATGTTGCTCAGCAGCCGGATCGACTCGAGGATGTTGCGGGCCATCACCGGCAACATGACGTTCAGCTCGAAATTGCCTGCAGCGCCGGAGAAAGCGACGGCGGCGTCGTTGCCGATGACCTGCGCGCAGACCATGTTGAGCGCCTCGGGGATGACCGGGTTGACCTTGCCCGGCATGATGCTCGACCCCGGCTGCAGGTCCGGCAGGTAGATCTCGGTGAGGCCCGTACGGGGACCAGAGCCCATCCACCGGATGTCGTTGGAGACCTTGAACAGGCCGACCGCGATGGTCCGCAGCTGACCGCTCGTCTCGACCAGGCCGTCGCGGGCGCCCTGGGACTCGAAGTGGTTGCGGGCCTCGGTGAGCGGCAGCCCTGTCGTCCGGGCCACCTCGGCGATGACCGCTGCGGAGAACCCCGCGGGCGTGTTGATCCCGGTGCCCACGGCGGTGCCGCCCAGCGGGAGCTCGGCGAGTCGAGGGAGTGAGGCCTGCAGCCGCTCGATGCCGAACCGGACCTGGGCCGCGTAGCCGCCGAACTCCTGGCCGAGGGTCACCGGGGTCGCGTCCATCAGGTGGGTGCGACCGCTCTTGACGACCGAAGCCCACTCAGAAGCCTTGCGCTCCAAGGA
>JAWWOL010000384.1:0-3730 GCA_033851695.1 Frankiales bacterium | reverse complement strand
GTGAAGGTCAGGGTGAACGGGTCGCGCATGCCTTCCCGCGACCGCCCGGACCTGACGTCGGTGAGGGTGATCGACACCGGCGGCTCGCCCTCGCCGACGACCCTGGCGAACTGGCGGGCCTCGAGGGACTCGAAGTCGGCGGCGGTCACGGTGGCGAGGTCGGTCACGGCAGGCGCTCCATCAGCTCGTACACCCCGTCGCTGCTGACGGAGGTGAAGCCCAACCGCAGGTAGAGCCCGCGGGCCCGGCCGTGCGGGTCGGCGTGCAGGCGCACCGGAACCCCCAGCTCGGCGGCATCGGCCATCAGCCGGGTCATCAGGGCGGTCCCGATGCCCTGACCGCGGTAGTCCGGCAGCAGGGCGATGTCGACCACGCGCAGCTCCCCGCCGGACCGGTCGACCAGCAGCCGCCCGGCGTCACGTCCGGCCACGGTCACGATGTCGTTGGCGGCTGCCGGGAACTCGGCGGCGTAGTGGGTCTCCCTCGCGCCGAGCTGCTGGCGCAGGAACGCCGCCTTCTGTTCCTCCGGCCAGGGTGCGAACGCCATCTCGTCGGCCCGCGTGGTCGCGTACAACGCTTGCAGGAAGGGCAGATCCGTGCTGCGGTACGGCCGCAGCCGCAGGTCTCGTCCGATCATCGGCGCGTGGTCGAATGGCACGCGCGCCACGCTATCGCTCCGATGCCCGGCAGCCCACTCAGCAGGGTTTTGCGCGATGGTCCCCACTTCTTGCTGCACAATGATGGTGTGCTTCACAGCCGGATCGTGCGTTGAGGGCTGGCTCGCCATGACCCGTCGCGTACTGGTCACCGGCGCGGCCGGTCTGCTCGGCCGTTGCCTGGTCCGGCACCTGGCCGCCGAGGGCTGGAGCGTCGTCGGGCTGGTCATGGCCGCGGGCGACGGCGCGGACGGCCTGGACCGCGTCGTCGAGGGCAACGCCGCCGACCCCGAGGTCGCCCATGCTGCGGTGGCCGGAGTGGACGCCGTGGTCCACCTCGCCGCGATTCCCGCGCCGGGGCTCGCTCCGGCAGAGGTCGTCTTCGGGCAGAACACGCTGGCCACGTTCTGCATCCTCGACGCTGCGGCCGAGGTCGGCGTGTCCCGGGCCGTCCTCGCCTCCAGCCTGGCGGCGACCGGGCTCTCGTTCTCGCCGCACCACGCTCAGCCCTCGTACGTCCCGATCGACGAGGACCTCCCCACGCAAGCCGCCGACCCGTACGCCCTGTCCAAGCTCACCGACGAGCTGACCGCAGCGATGATGACCAGGCGTTCCGGCATGACCACGACGGCGCTGCGCATGCCGTTCCTCGGCACCCCGGCCGACCGGCTGGGCCAGCACGCGGCCCTGCTCGCCGGTGACCCCCTCCGGGGCAGAGGCGACCTGTGGTGCTATCTCGACACCAGGGACGCCGCCAGGGCGATCGGCCTCTCGCTCGAGCGGGACTCGGGCGACAGCCTCGTGATCGGGGTGGCCGCGCCCGACAACCTCACGCCCTACCCGACCGAACAGCTCCTCGACGCGTTCCTGCCAGGCGTCCCGCGGCGAGCACCCCTGCCGGGCCGCTCGAGCCTGATGGACCTGACGCGCGCGCAGGCCGTGCTCGGCTTCCACGCCGAGCACCTGTGGCCCGTACAACCGGTCGACCTGCCCAGCCACTTCCGCGAGGAGTCCCCATGACCGACACCCAAGGGCTCGTCGAGCTGACCGCGCCGCCGTGGCAGTCCCGCGACGGGCTCCGGATCACCGGGGTCCGCACGATCGTCACCGCGCCCGAGAACATCCCGCTGGTCGTCGTCCGGGTCGACACCAACGAGCCTGGCTTGTACGGCCTGGGCTGCGCGACCTTCACCCAGCGGTTCCACGCGGTCGTTGCCGCGGTGGAGAGCCACGTGGCCCCTCTGGTGCTCGGCCGGCATCCCGCCGACATCGAGGACATCACCCGGATGGTGCATCTCTCGTCGTACTGGCGCGACGGGCCGGTGCTCAACAACGCCCTGTCCGGCCTGGACATGGCCTTGTGGGACATCGCGGGCAAGCGGGCCGGGCTGCCGGTCTACGAGCTGCTCGGGGGACGGGTCCGTACGGCGGTGCCGACCTACACCCATGCCGGTGGCCGCGACATCGCGGAAACCCTTGACCAGGCGGCAAAGTTCGTCGAGATGGGCTGGCAGCACATCCGGCTGCAGGTGGGTCAGCGTGGCCGCGGCACCTACGGTGCCCCCGCTTCGGACGGCAGCTATCCGCGGCGCCCGCACCCCGGCGGCTGGGACGTCGACGACTACCTGCGCAGCACCCCCGCGCTGTTCGAAGCGGGACGCGCGGCGCTGGGCGACCAGGTCGAGCTGGTGCACGACGTCCACAGCCGGCTGACCCCCAAGAACGCCGTACGGCTGATGCGCAGCCTCGAGCCGTACGGGCTGTTCTTCGTCGAGGACGTGGTCTCCCCGGACCTCTACGACCGGTTGCCCGAGATCCGGCTGGCCTCGCCGGTGCCGCTGGCCGTGGGGGAGCAGCTCTCCTCGATGCCCGCCGCCGTACGGATGGTCCGCGACCTCGGCGTCGACTTCCTGCGGGTCCACGTCTCGGCGATCGGTGGTCTCACGCCGGCCCGCAAGCTCGCCGCGCTCTGCGAGCTGCTCGGGGTGCAGACCGCGTGGCACGCCCCCGGCGACGTCTCGCCGGTCGGGGTCGCCGCCAACATCGCCCTCGACGTGTCCTCGCACGCGTTCGGCATCCAGGAGTGTCACGTCTACAACGAGGCGACGCACGAGGTCTTCTCCGGCACGCCCGACGTCGTCGAGGGCGCGCTGTCGCCGTCGGACCTGCCCGGCTGGGGCATCGACATCGACGAGGCGGCGGCGTCACGGTTCCCGCCGTCACGGTTCGCCTTCGAGCGGTGGACCGTGCAGGTGCGCGGCGACGACGGAGCTCTGTTCGCGCCGTGACCTCACCTGCGGCGCTTCCCGAGCGCATCCATGCCGACCGGGTCGTCGTCGTGCTGCGGGCCCCCGACGCGGTCCATCTCGATGCGGTCACCGAGGTGCTCGTGGCCGAGGGGCTCGGCTGTCTCGAGGTGACCTTCACGATTCCTCAAGCCGAGCAGGCGATCTCGCGCATCGCGAACCGTTTCGGCAAGGACGTGAGCGTGGGCGCCGGCACGGTGACCAGCCGGGCGCGTGCCGTCACCGCTGTGGACCACGGCGCCGCCTACCTCGTCTCTCCGGTGTTCCAGGCGGACGTGGCCGAGGTTGCTCTCGCCGCCGGGATCCCTTATCTGCCAGGCGCTCTGACCCCGACCGAGATCTCTCTGGCCTGGGACGGCGGGGCCAGCGCGGTCAAGGTGTTCCCGGCCTCCGCCGTCCAGCCGTCCTACCTGCGCGCGGTGCTGGGTCCGCTGCCCGGCGTACGGCTGATGCCCTCCGGCGGCGTCGCCCTCGACGGGGTCAAGGCCTGGCTCGATGCCGGGGCCGTCGCGGTCAGCCTCGGCGGGGAGCTCATCGGGGACGCGCTGGCCGGCGGCTCGCTGGACGACCTCCGCGTACGGGCCCGGGCTGTGGCGGGTCTGCCATGAGCCGGCTCGTCACGATCGGTGAGCCGCTCGCCGTGTTCAGTGCCGCGAGCACCGGGCCGGTGCGCATCGGTGACCATTTCCGGATGGGGCTGGGCGGAGCCGAGTGCAACGTCGCCGTCGCCTGTCGGCGGCTCGGCGTCCCGGCTGCGGTGATCGGTGT
>JAWWOL010000321.1:0-10113 GCA_033851695.1 Frankiales bacterium | reverse complement strand
TCAAGGCCGCCAAGGAGGACCGCAAGATGGTCTTCGACGTGGCCGCCCGCGAGGCCGCCGGCCTCAAGGACGCCGAGACGCCGAAGAAGAAGTCGGAGCCGAGGGCGGCCAAGCCGGCCAAGGCCGCCGCTGCTGAGCCGGCCGCTGCTGCTGAGCCGGCCGCTGCTGAGCCGACCGCTGCTGAGCCGACCGCTGCCGAGCCGACCGCTGCCGAGCCGACCGACGGCCCCGTGGCGACCGCAGCCGAGCTGCCGTCGGTCGAGGTCACCGTCGACGAGGCCGTCGCGCTCGAGGCTGCAGCCGCCGTGACGCCGTCAGCCGAGGTCGATGCTGACACCGCGGCGAGCGAGTAGCACCCGATGGAAGAGGCGCTCGAGCACCTCGTACGTGGCATCGTCGAGCACCCGGACGAGGTCCGGGTCGACCTGCGTTCCCCGCGGCGGGGCGACCGCCGCGGGCCGCAGGTCCTCGAGGTGCGGGTCCACCCCGACGACCTGGGCAAGGTCATCGGCCGCGCGGGCCGCACCGCGACCGCGTTGCGCACCGTGATCCAGGCGGTGGGCGAGAAGGGCGTTCGGGTCGACTTCGTCGAGACCGACCGGGCCCGCTGAGCGGCGTCCCGGGCATGCAGGTCGTCATCGGCCGCATCGGCAAGGCACACGGCATCCGCGGTGAGGTGACCGTCGAGGTCCGCACCGACGACCCCGACGGTCGGTTCGCGCCGGAGGCCGTCCTCACCACCGACCGGCCCGAGCGGCCGACGCTGGTCATCGAGAAGTCCCGGCCGCACCATGGCCGGATGCTGGTGCTCTTCGAGGGCGTTCCCGACCGGAACGCGGCCGAGCTGCTTCGTGGGACCCTGCTCTCGGTCGACGCCGGTGCCGACCCCGACCTCGACGACCCGGACGAGTTCTACGACCACCAGCTGGTCGGGCTGACCGTGGTGACCGTCGACGGCGAGGTGCTCGGCGAGGTGTCCGACGTGGTCCACCTGCCGGCGTCCGTGCTGCTCTCGGTCGCTCGGCCGGAGGCTCGCGAGCTGCTGGTCCCGTTCGTCGCCTCGATCGTGCCCGAGGTCGACCTGCCGGGCGGCCGTGTGGTCGTCGACCTGCCGCCGGGCCTGCTCGATCTCGCGGAGGGCTAGGCCGCCGGTGCGCATCGACGTGATCACCATCTTCCCGGACTACCTCGCGCCGCTCGACGCCTCGCTGCTCGGCAAGGCCCGCGGCAAGGGGCTGCTCGAGATCGCCGTGCACGACCTGCGGAGCTGGACCGACGACGTCCATCGCACGGTCGACGACTCCCCGTACGGCGGCGGTCCCGGCATGGTCATGCGACCCGAACCGTGGGGTCGCGCTCTCGAGGACCTCGTTCCCGCCGGCGACCGGGCACTGCTGGTCCTACCGTCACCTAGCGGGGTGCCGTTCACGCAGGCCACGGCGGCGCGCTACGCCACCCGCGACCACCTGGTCTTCGCGTGCGGCCGCTACGAGGGCATCGACGGTCGGGTCGCCGAGGACGCGCGCTCACGCATGGACGTCGAGGAGGTGTCGATCGGCGACTACGTGCTCGCCGGCGGAGAAGTTGCGGTGCTGGTCATGGTGGAGGCGGTGGCCCGGCTCCTGCCGGGTGTCCTGGGCAATGCCGAGTCGGCGGCGGACGACTCGTTCGCGCCCGGCCGGATGGAGAGCCTGCTCGAGGGCCCGGTCTACACCCGGCCCGCCAGCTGGCGTGGCCTCGACGTCCCGGCCGTACTCATGTCCGGTGACCATGCGGCGATCGCCCGGTGGCGGCACGAGCAGGCACTCGCCCGGACCGCCGACCGCCGGCCGGACCTGCTGCCACCTACCCCAGGGTTGGTCAGCAACCGCCCGGGTGTGGCAGAGTAGTCACCTACGACACGACCTGCGGGTCTCCGCCGCGCTCACGCGCGCCCGGCAGACAGCAGCCCCGCCTGCGCGATCTCCGCGCCCTGCACGACATCGATCACGAGGAAGCGACGACAGCATGCACACCCTGGACAGCCTCGACGCCGCCTCCCTGCGCAGCGACCACCCGGACTTCCGGCCCGGAGACACGCTCAAGGTCCACGTCCGGGTCGTGGAGGGCAACCGCTCCCGCATCCAGGTCTTCCAGGGCGTGACGATCCGTCGCCAGGGCGACGGCATCCGCGAGACCTTCACCGTCCGCAAGGTCAGCTTCGGCGTCGGCGTCGAGCGCACCTTCCCGGTGCACACCCCGATCATCGAGAAGATCGAGCTGGTCACCCGCGGCGACGTCCGCCGGGCCAAGCTCTACTACCTCCGCGAGCTGCGCGGCAAGAAGGCCAAGATCAAGGAGAAGCGCGAGGCGGTCGGCGCGCGCTGACCCCGCCCCGCGACAACCCGGAGCGCGCGACCCCCTCCACCCGCCAGCAGGCGCCGCAGGGCCGGGTTGCGTGGTCCGGTCGGCACGCCTCCCCGCGCGTGGCGGCCGAGCCCGGCGGCTACCACGGCCGGCACGCGCCACCGGCCGACCCTGAGATCCGCCCCGATCCGCCGCCCGACGACCCACCGCCGCCGAGCCGCAACGAGCGACGGAGGCAATCCCGCAGGGGGCAGCTCCGGGGCACCGTCGCCGCGGTCGTGGTCGCAGCCGTCGTGGCGATGCTGATCAAGATGTTCGTCCTGCAGGCCTTCCTGATCCCGTCCGGGTCGATGGAGAACACGCTGCGGGTCGGTGACCGCGTCCTGACCGATCGGCTCTCCTACCAGCTGCACGGCGTGCACCGCGGTGACATCGTGGTCTTCTCCGGCGCCGGCACCTGGAACGGTCCCGTCGCCGAGCCCTCGTCGACGCTCGGCCGGTGGTGGCACGACCTCGCCGTACGCGCCGGCGTCGACTCACCGGACGGCACGGTCTACGTCAAGCGGGTGATCGGCCTGCCCGGTGACCGGGTCGCCTGCTGCGACCCGCACGGCAGGGTCACCGTCAACGGGATCCCGCTGGACGAGGCCTCCTACGTCTACGACGACTCGTACTGGACGGGCAGCTGCCCCGCGCCCGACAACGGGCTGTCGCCGCGCTGCTTCGCCCCGGTGCAGGTCGCGCCCGGCACGCTCTGGGTGATGGGCGACCACCGGGCGGTCTCCGACGACTCCCGACGGCATCTCGCCGACCCGGGCGGCGGAGCCATCGACACCTCGCGCGTGATCGGCAAGGCGGTGCTGGTGCTCTGGCCACGAGCCGACTTCCGCACCCTCGGCACGCCCGGCACGTTCTCCGGCGTCCCCGTCGTGGCGACGACCCTGCTTCCCCTGCTGCCCGTGGTGCCCCTGGGGCGTCGGCGCCGACGACGGGGCCGCCCGGCGTCGTACCCTGAACCGACCATGACCACCTCGTACGCGCACACGCGAGCGCTCCGCCGATGAGTCCCTTTCCACGGGGGGCGACGGTGCGCAGCGACGCCGGCCTCTGGGGCTTCGAGCGCGCGCTGGCCCGCCACGGCCTGACGCCGGTCGCCGGCGCCGACGAGGCCGGGCGGGGTGCCTGCGCCGGGCCGCTGGTGGTGGCTGCGGTGATCCTGCCCGAGGGCAAGCGCGGCCTGGTCCCCGGGTTGGCCGACTCCAAGCTGCTCACGCCGCTGGCCCGCGAACGCGTCTACGCCGAGGTCATGGACCGCGCCCTGGCCCACCACGTCGTGGTGATCCCCCCGCAGGAGGTCGACCGGGTCGGCCTGCACGTCTCCAACATCCGCGGGATGCGCCGGGCCCTGGCCGGGCTGCGACCGGCTCCCGCGTACGTGCTCACCGACGGCTTCCCCGTCCCCGGCCTGACCGCGCCCGGGCTCGCGGTCTGGAAGGGCGACCGGGTGGCGGCGTGCATCGCTGCTGCGTCGGTGCTCGCCAAGGTGACGAGGGACCGGATGATGGTCGCGCTGCACGACCGGTTCCCCGCCTACGACTTCGCCACCCACAAGGGCTACATCACGCCGATGCACCAGGCCGCGCTGGCCACCCACGGACCGTGCCCTGAACACCGGTTCTCGTTCGTCAACGTGCGATCCAGGCTGGCGACGCTGGACGTAGAGGACAATGGCTGCGTGGATGGCTACGTGGACCTGACGGGTGGGCTCGAGACGGTGGGCTGGGCATGAGCGCCGAGGACCTCGAGAAGTACGAGACCGAGATGGAGCTGCAGCTCTACCGGGAGTACCGCGACGTCGTCGGGATGTTCGCCTACGTCGTCGAGACCGAGCGGCGCTTCTACCTGGCCAACGACGTCAAGGTCGAGGTGCGCAACGCCGGGTCGGACATCTACTACGAGCTGACCATGAGCGACGCCTGGGTGTGGGACATGTACCGCCCGGCCAGGTTCGTCAAGAGCGTACGGGTGCTGACGTTCAAGGACGTCAACGTCGAGGAGCTGGCCAAGACCGAGCTCGAGATCCCCGGGGGTCGACCGCTGCTCGGCGGGTAGGACGCCTGCTGTCACTGACGACGGCAGCCGGGAGACGTGTGATGACCGATCAGGAGAACACCGCGGGCAGCGGGCTCGAGCAGGCGGCCTCGGACAACAACCCTGCGGCACCGGAGGGCGAGCGGCCGTCTACCGGCGCCCAGCGGCGCACCGACCCGGCCGAGCCTAACCCCGCGGCGAACCAGCGCTCGGGTGAGACAGACGTGGCGCAGACGGGGGGCGTCCGGGAGCCGGACGCCGACGCGGTCTCGACGCAGTCCACCGGTGCCGCTCAGGCTGAGCCGCAGCGGCACCGCGCCGACTCCTCCGCCGGCAGCTCTGCCGCCGCAGCGGGAGAGGTGCCGGTCGTGCCGGTGGAGAAGACGCAGGACGATGCCGCGGGGGAGACGGACGCGGCCACCCACGAGCGCCCCGTCACGGGCGTCCACCGGCCGAGCGCCCCCAGCGGCGAGGTATCCCCGCGGTAGCACAAACGCGGCCCCTGGCAGGCGTTTTCCCCACCCCTTCTCCTCGTCCACAGGCTCGGTTTCTCCCTCGTCCCGGCCGCCCCCTCGGCGGCATCGTCGCAGCAGCAGTCGCGACGGACGAAGGGGTGGCCGGTGGCGGTCAAGGATGTGCTCGGGCGGTTCGGCGAGAACGTGGCAGCAGCCCATCTCGAGGGCGAGGGCCTGGTGCTGGTGGCGCGCAACTGGCGCTGCCGCGAGGGTGAGATCGACATCGTCGCCGTCGACGGCGACGTGCTGGTCTTCTGCGAGGTCAAGACCCGTTCCGGGCTGCGCTTCGGCTCACCGGCCGAGGCGGTGTCGCCGGTCAAGCTGCGTCGGCTCAAGGTCCTTGCCGCTCGCTGGTTGCAGGAGAGCCCACGGGTTTGGATCGACCTCCGCTTCGACGTGGTCTCCGTCCTGCGCACCCCGTCCGGCCTGGTCGTCGACCACCTGAGGGCGGTGCTCTGATGAGTCTCGCCCGCTGCTACGCGGTGGCACTCGTCGGCGTGGACGGCCACGTCGTCGAGGTCGAGGCCGATCTCGGCAACGGGATCCCGGGGCTCACGATCATCGGCCTGCCCGACACCTCGCTGTACGAGGCGCGCGACCGGGTCCGGGCGGCGATCAGCAACAGCGGCGAGGAGTGGCCGCTGCGCAAGATCACGCTCGCCCTCTCGCCTGCCTCGTTGCGCAAGGCGGGCTCCTCGTTCGACCTGGCCATGGCGCTCGCAGTCCTCGGGGCGGCCGGCGCGGTGCCCCTGGAGTCCTCGCGCACCATGATCATGCTGGGCGAGCTGGCCCTCGACGGTCGGATCCGACCGGTGCGGGGCGTGCTGCCGGCGTTGCTGGCGGCCGGCAGGTCAGGCTTCGACCGGGCGGTGGTCGCCGATGCCAACGTCGCCGAGGCCCGGCTGGTGCCCGAGCTGCGGGTCCATGGCGTGGCGTCCCTCTCCGCTCTCGTCGCCTGGCTCCGCGGCGGGGCTCAGGACCTCCCGGTGCTCCCCGAGGTGGCGCGCCCCGCCGAGCCTGGGGACACCGGGGGGCGTGACCTGTCCGACGTGCTCGGCCAGTCCGGCGGCCGGCGGGTCGTCGAGGTGGCGGCCGCCGGTGGGCACCACGTGCTGTTCACCGGCCCGCCGGGGACCGGGAAGACGATGCTGGCCGAGCGGTTGCCGGGCATCCTGCCGGCCCTCGACCGGGCTGCGGCACTCGAGGTCACCGCGGTGCACTCCGTCGCCGGCCACCTGCCGGTCGGCACACCGCTGGTGACCCGCCCGCCGCTGTCCGCGCCGCACCACACCGCTTCCGTCGCCGCACTGGTCGGCGGCGGCAGCGGCATCCCGCGGCCGGGCGCGGCCTCGCTGGCGCACCGGGGTGTCCTGCTCCTCGACGAGGCTCCGGAGTTCGCCTCCGGGGTGCTCGATGCGCTGCGGCAACCGCTCGAGTCGGGGGAGGTGGTGCTGGCCAGGGCGGCAGGGACGGCGCGCTACCCGGCCCGGTTCCAGCTCGTCATGGCGGCCAATCCCTGCCCGTGTGCGCCGGTCACCGGCCTGGCACTGCAGTGCACCTGCACGCCGCAGGCCCGGCTCCGCTACGCGGCCCGGCTGTCCGGCCCGCTGCTGGACCGGGTCGACATCCGGCACGAGGTGCTGGCCGCCAACCGGGCGGAGATGGATGCCGACCGCGACCACCTCGAGTCGAGCTCGGTTGTTGCGGCCCGTGTGGTGGTGGCCCGCGAACGCGCCGCCCGCAGGCTCCAGGTGAGCGGGTGGCGGACCAACGCCGAGGTGAGCGGCGCGGCACTGCGACGGCACTATCCGCCGACCCTCGACGCCCGGCGGGTGGTCGAGCGGGAGCAGGACCGAGGGCTGCTGAGCGCCCGCGGGGCCGACCGGGTGCTCCGGGTGGCGTGGACGCTGGCCGACCTCGACGGAGCCGACCAGCCAGCCCGCGGGCACATCGACGAGGCCGTCATGCTCCGAGGCGGCCTGCCGCGGGTGGCCGCGTGACCGGCCTCGCGGGCCCGGCCGGACCGGCGGGCTCCGCAGCAGGGGCAGACGACGGCGAGCGGCTCGCGCGAGCGGCCCTGACCAGGATCGCCGAGCCGGGGACGGCTGCCCTCGTCCGCGCCGCCGACCGGCTGGGTGCCGCCGCGGTCTGGGCCGCTGTCCGCGGCGAGGCCGGGGCCCCCGACCTGGATGCGGACCTGCTGGAGCTGCTCCGCAAGCACCCGGCGGAGTTCCCGCCCGAGCGCGACCTCGAGCTCGCCGCCGGCCTGGGCGCCAGATTCATCTGCCCGCAGGACGACGAGTGGCCGGCCGGGCTGGCTGTGCTCGGAGAGAGCGAGCCACTCGGCCTGTGGGTGCGCGGCGGCGCGCCGGTCGGGGCGGTGCTCGAACGGTCGGTGGCTGTGGTCGGGGCCAGGGCCGCCACTGCCTACGGCGGCCACGTCGCCTCCGAGATCGCCTATGGTCTCGCCGGGCGTGGCTGGGCCGTTGTCTCCGGCGGAGCCTTCGGCATCGACGCGCTGGCGCACCGGGGCGCGCTGGCCGGCGGAGGCATCACGGTCGCCGTGCTCGCCTGCGGGGTCGACGTGCCCTACCCCCGCAGTCATGACCGGCTGTTCGGCCGGATCACCGAGGAGGGCCTGATCCTGAGTGAGTGGCCGCCCGGCATGGCGCCGCGACCCCATCGGTTCCTGGTGCGCAACCGGGTCATTGCGGCGGTGACGGCGGGGACGGTCGTGGTCGAGGGGGCCGTCCGCAGCGGGGCACTGAACACCGGGCGCGCCGCGCGCAAACTCGGTCGGGCACTCATGGTGGTCCCCGGCCCGGTCACCTCCGCCATGTCGGCCGGCTGTCACGTGCTGCTGCGCGAGGAGGGCACCCGGTGCGTCACCAACGTGGCCGAGGTGATCGAGGAGGTGGGTCGGCTGGGCGACGACCTGTCCCCGCGGCCCGAGGGCGAGCGACGTGACCGAGACGCGCTGTCCACCACGGTCAGGGGAGTCCTCGAGGCGGTCCCGTCGCTGCGCCCGGCCGGGCCCGCGGTGCTCGCCTCACGGGCGGGGGTCGACCTCGTCGTCCTGCGTCGCTCCCTCAACGAGCTGATCGAGGCCGGCTTCGTCGAGCTGACCGACGAAGGGTTCCGGCTCTCCACGGCCGAGCGCCAGGCGGTGCGCGACCGCCGCAAAGGACAGGAGGTCCTGGCGGCGGAGCCCTGAGGGGTCGGCATGTCCGGACATGAGCTGATCTGGCGGGCACGGCTGCCCACCGGTCCTGATTCCGTCGGTGACGCGCCCGGCCGGGGTGCTTGACCCCGGCGGCTCCAGGCCGCAACGTGCCGGACATGGCCGACTCGAGCATCCCCCCGCGCTGCGCGGCCGTGCTCGAGGAGTTCGAGGTCCACCTCCGATCCGAGCGGGGCCTGTCGCCCCACACCGTCCGGGCTTACGTGGGCGATGTGGCCGGCCTGCTCGACCACGCCGGCCGGATGGGCGTGGCCGACGTCGGCGACCTCGACGTCCGGGTGTTGCGGAGCTGGCTCGCCCGGCTGCGGACCTCCGGTGTTGCCCGGTCCACCCTGGCCCGCAGGGCGGCGGCGACGCGGGTGTTCACCGCCTTCGCCCTCAAGCGGGGCTACGCGACTGCTGACTCCGGGCTGCTGCTCGGGACGGCCAAGGGGCAGCGGAGGCTGCCGACGGTGCTGCGCGCGCACGAGCTCCAGCGGCTGCTCGAGTCACACCCCGACGAGGGCCCGCTGGCCCTGCGGGACGACGCCATGCTCGAGCTGCTCTACGCCAGCGGGATCCGGGTCGGCGAGCTGTGCGGCCTCGACCTCGGTGACCTCGACCTGCCTCGCCGACTGGTCCGCGTCCTCGGCAAGGGCGCCAAGGAGAGGTCGGTGCCGTTCGGCCTGCCCGCCGGGCGCGCGCTGTCCAGCTGGCTCGAGGAGGGCCGGCCCGAGGTGGTCGGATCGCAGTCGGGTCAGGCGGTGTTCCTCGGGGCGCGCGGCGCGCGGATAGATCAACGTGCCGTTCGTCGGACGGTTCACGCTCGGTTGGCTAAGGTAGAGGGAGCTCCGGACCTCGGCCCGCATGCTCTGCGTCACACCGCGGCAACGCATCTGCTTGAGGGAGGGGCCGATCTGAGAACCGTCCAGGAGCTGTTGGGGCACGCTAGTCTCGCAACGACGCAGCTCTATACCCATGTGACCGTCGATCGACTGAAGGCGACATATGACCGAGCCCACCCGCGAGCCTGACGGCTCCGGCGTCCTCGCTCCCGATGCAGGGGAGCGGCCGGCGGCGGATGTTCCGAGGCTGTTGGGTCAGGTGCCCGTGACGTCGCGCGCCCGATCGCAGATGACCGACGACGAAAAGTCGGAGATCGACGCCGCCATCGCCGAGCTCTGGGCCGAGTTCAAGGCCAGCGCCGACCAGCGGTTGCGCGAGCGGCTGATCCTGCACTACTCACCCCTGGTGAAGTATGTCGCCGGCCGCGTGGGCGTGGGACTGCCGCCCAACATCGAGCAGGCCGACCTGGTCTCGTACGGGATCTTCGGGCTGATCGACGCGATCGAGAAGTTCGACATCACCCGGGCGATCAAGTTCGAGACCTACGCGATCAGCCGGATCAAGGGCGCGATCATCGACGAGCTGCGGGCGATCGACTGGATCCCGCGGTCGGTCCGCTACAAGGCCCGCGAGGTCGAGAAGGCCTACGCGGCCCTGGAGGCGCGGCTGCACCGCACGCCCACCGAGGCCGAGGTCGCCGCCGAGCTGAGCATCAACCTCGAGGACCTGCACCAGATCTTCAGCCAGGTCTCGTTCGTCAACGTGGTGGCCCTCGACGAGCTGCTCAACGTCGGCGGCGAGCGGGGCGACAAGCTCAGCCTGGTCGACACTCTCGAGGACACCAAGGCCGAGGACCCGGTCTCCGCGTTCGAGACCGAGGAGACCAAATATCTCCTCGCCCGCGCGATCAACACCCTGCCCGAGCGCGAGAAGATCGTGGTCACCCTCTACTACTACGAGGGCCTGACGCTGGCCGAAATCGGGCAGGTGCTGGGCGTCACCGAGTGCCGCATCTGCCAGATGCACACCAAGGCGGTCCTGCAGCTCAGGGCCAAGCTCGCCGACCAGCGGGACTGAGCACGCCCGCACGCTGAC
>JAWWOL010000285.1:0-3252 GCA_033851695.1 Frankiales bacterium | reverse complement strand
ATGCCACGTCCGTGCCCGTGCCGGCTGCGCTGGCGAGCTTTCTCAATGACGAAGGCCGGAAGAACCGTGCCTCCCCGGAGGCGGGTGCCTGGACCGCCTCGGACGTGGAGACCGTCCTCGGCTGGCTGACCGGGGCACCCCTCAGCCCAACCTGACCGCGGCCGCGGCCCATCTCCCTAACTGTCCTGCGGATGCCGTTGGCCGCTCGGGAGACCGGTGTTCGCGGCCCTGGGTCACGCTGTGATGCGGGCTCCGGTGAAGACACCCGCGCCCGTCACCACCACCGTCGACGTACCGGCGAGGAAGGCCTGGTAGGTGTACGTGCCCGAGATCGTATCGTCGTGGACCGATCCGCGCACCTTCACCAGAGTGGTGGCGGCTGGCTGCCCGTTCTCTGCGGCGGAGCCGAGCCAGAAGGTCACCCTGAACCCGTGGCGTCCGTGCCTTGCCCACGCGCCCAGGCCGCCCGGCGCAAGGGGCGCGATGTCCTGCGCAGCGAACACGCCGCCGCCGGCGAACGAGACGACGGTCTGCACCGGCGAGGTGTCCCCTGGCGCGTTGTCGTGACGGCTGATCAGCCAACTCCCACTCACCGCCCGGTCGGATCGATGGGTGTCGGCCACCGCCGGCGACGCTCCGGCGCCGACGAGCGTCACCGCGCCGGCCGCAGCCCCAGCGCCCAGCAGAACGTCGCGCCGTCCCAATGTCCGTGCGGTCATCGCCGCCTCCTTCACGTGGACCCGATGCCGGTCACGATGGACGCTTGGTGAAGCCGCCGCAAGCCGCATTCGCGTACATCAGGCGACACGCAGAGTGAGCCCCGTCGGCGCCAGGGGCAATGCGCTGGCAACGTGCAGCGGGCCAGTGCTGCGCAGTGCTCAGGCGCCCCGGTTGATCCGGCGGATCGTGGCAAAGATCAGCAGGAAGAGCAGCACCCCGCCGAGCATCACGAAGCCCCAACCGATCGGCGAATGAGCGAGGAGGGCGACCGGGTAGCCCACGGCGTAGCAGACGAGCATGGCGGCGGCGAGCACCGTCTGGTCGCGGTCCGGGCGAACGGATTCTTTGCTGGTCACCCTCGGATACTGACCGATGCGCGCGGCCCCGGCAAGGGTCAGGCCGGCCCGACCAGGCCGGCGACGATCTTGGCGGACAGCGTCACCAGCGGAAGGCCACCACCCGGGTGCGAGGAGCCCCCGACCAGGAAGAGGCCGCCAACTGCAGACACGTTGCCGGGACGCAGGAACGCCGCCAGCGCCCCGTTGGACGAGCTGCCGTAGATCGCCCCGCCGGGGCTCCCGGTCAGCCGTTCCAGGTCAGCGGGGGTGCGGACCTCCCGTACGACGATGCGGTCCTGGAGGTCGAGGCCGCGCCGGGCCATCAGGTCCAGGATGTGGTCGGCGTAGCCCGCTTCGGCGTCCCACGCGACCTGCCCCTGCCGAGCGGCATTGACCAGCACGAACCACGCCTCGTGGCCCTCCGGCGCGACGGCCGGGTCGTGCGGCGCACTGACATAGACCGTCGGCTCCTGGGCCAGCCGACCCTCGAAGACCGCGTCGAACTCGGCGTCGTAGTCCTCCGGGAACAGCACGTTGTGATGCGCCAGCCCAGGGGTCCGGCCCCGCAAGCCGAGCAGGATCGAGAACCCCGACAGCGAAGGTGTCGTACGGGACAGCCGCCGTCGTGCTGAGGCTGTGGCTCGGCTGTGCGGCAGCAGCTGTCCGTAGACGACGGCCGCGTCAGCGTTGGCGACCACGACGTCGGCCGGCAGTCGCGAGCCGTCCGCGAGCGTGACGCCGCCGACCCGGCCCCCGTCCACGTCGATGCCGATGATTTTCGTGTCCAGCCGGACCTTGGTGCCGCGTTCGGTTGCCCTGTCGGCAATCGCGGTGGCGAGCAGATGCAGGCCACCTTCGACGTACCAGGCGCCGAAGGTCTGCTCGACATAAGGGATCACGGCCAGGGCGGCAGGAGCCTGCCGTGGATCGGAGCCGGTGTAGGTGGCGTAGCGGTCGAGGAACATGCGCAGCCGCGGGTCCTGAAGATACTGCGCGCCAAGGGATCGGAGCGACCGCCACGGCGCAACGGCTCGTAGGTCGCCCATCCGCCAGGCCTGCCGTACGAGGCTGCGGATGCCGTGCAGCGGTGACTCGAGGAACGGGCCGTGCGTGGCGTCCCAGATCCGCTCCGCACGCAACATGAACCGGCGCCAGTCCTCGCTCGCAGAGCCGCCGAGGGCGTCGTCCAGGTTGTCGCAGAAACGGTCGAGGTCGGCGGATGACTCCAGCCGGCTGCCGTCCGCGAACCGGTAGCGGGCGATCGGCTCCACCGGCCGAAGCTCGAGGACGCTCTCGAGCGGTGTCCCGGTTGAGGAGAAGAGCTCCCGAAAAACCTGTGGCATGGTGACCAGCGATGGTCCGGTGTCGAAGCGGAAACCCTGCATGGCAAGGGTTCCGAGCTTGCCGCCGACCTGTGGCGCGCTCTCGCAGACTGTCACGTCGTGCCCCAGCGCCGCCAGCCGCGCTGCGGTCGCCAGGCCGCCGATGCCGGCGCCGATGACCACCACCTGGCTCACAGCCGCCGACCTTTCCAGGTCAGGCTGCCCCGGTGGTGCCCCAGCAACGACCGTCCGGTCAGGCCGATCAGGGCCAGGACCGAGAAGGGATGCAGGAGCGCATCCGGCCAGATCCGACCGCCGGTCCGGTTGGCGGAGACCGCGCGACCCGCCACTCCTGCTGCGTAGCCGGCAATCCCGGCCCGGCTACCGCGCAGTGCTGCCACCGGAGGGGCCAGGTAGAGGATCCCCAAGGCGCCCATGACCGCGGCCGTTCCCTGTGGTGACCCGAACGCGCACCACAGCGATTTCCCGTACCCGTCCGCGAGCGCCCGCCCGCCGTCGTACATCCGGCAAGTGGCCACCGCGGTGCCGTCCACGACGGTTCCCCTGCCACCGGATCGCTTGATGGCACGCAAGAGTGCGACATCCTCGATGATCTCACCGCGCACCGCGGCATGCCCGCCGGCCCGTTCGTACGCCGCACGGCGTACGGCGATGAGCTGGCCGTTGGCGGCTGCCAGGGCCGGCCGGGGTGACGTCTCCGCCAGCCGGAGCGGCAGGAAGGTCAGCCAGCTCCACTGCAACAGCGGCTGCACGAGCCGTTCGAGCAGGGACACGGCTTGTTGTCGGGGGTAGGGCGAGACCAGGTCGAACTGCTCGAGCATGGCCACCGTCGCGGCGAGGCCAGAGGACGC
>JAWWOL010000281.1:0-11965 GCA_033851695.1 Frankiales bacterium | reverse complement strand
GCTTCGCCGACCCCAAGGCACTGCGCGACGCCGGTGACGCCCACTCGCACGAGCTGCTGATGCGCCGGTTCGCCGCCGAGCGGCCGGACGACGCCGTGCTCTCGGAGGAGGGGCTGGACGACAAGGCGCGCCTGGCCGCCGACCGGGTCTGGATCGTCGACCCGCTCGACGGCACCCGCGAGTACGGGGAGCCGGGCCGCAGCGACTGGGCGGTCCACGTCGCCCTGTGGGTACGCGGCCGGGGCCTCACCGCCGGCGCGGTCGCGCTCCCGGCAGCGGGTGATCCGCTGGCGACGCTGCTCCACGCCGAGGCACCTGCCACGCCGGTCCCGTACGAGGGTCCCTTGCGGGTCGTGGTCAGCCGGACCAGGGCGCCGGAGTGGGTCACCGCGGTCGCCGAGCGGATCGGCGGGGTGACCGTGCCGATGGGGTCGGCCGGGGCCAAGATCGGCGCCGTGATCAAGGGGGACGCCGAGGTCTATCTGCACGCCGGCGGCCAGTACGAGTGGGACTCCGCAGCGCCGGTCGCCGTGGCCACCGCCGCCGGGTTCTGGTGCTCGCGGCTGGACGGGAGCCCGCTCGCGTACAACCAGGACAACCCCTACCTCCCCGACCTGATGGTGTGCCGCGCGGACCTGGCGCAGGACGTGCTCGCGGCCGTCGCCGACCTGGCCTGAAAAGTCAAGATCAACTGAGGTCCGTACCCTCAGGCTTTGCCGCCGGGAGCCGAGACAAGAGGCATGGTTTCCCGCAGTGGCGCGGCCCCCAAGGCGCCTGACGCCGACGAGCCGGGACACGGGGCCGCGCTGCCGCTGCAGCGACGGTCCGGTGTCGACCTGCTCCCGCCAGCGGAGATCGTCCACGCGAGCGCCTGGGAGCACCGCTACGCCCAGGCGCTCGTCCTCGTCGACTGCACCGTGATCTACGCGGCGATGCTGGGTGCGCTGGCGTTGCGGTTCGGCGGCCAGACCACCGTCGGTGCCGGCAGCCGGGCCACCCTGAACTACAGCATCGTGACCGCCCTGCTCGGCTTCCTCTGGCTGCTGATGCTCGGCGGCCATCGCGCGTACGAGCCCCGGTTCCTCGGCAGCGGCGTCGAGGAGTACCGCCGGGTGTTCATGTCCTGCTTCCGGCTCTGCGCCATCGTCGCCACCACCTCGTACGGGCTCAAGCTCGAGATCGCGCGTGGCTTCGTGGCCGTCGCGCTGCCGTTGGGGACGGCGGGGCTGCTGGTGAGCCGCTACACGATCCGCAAGTACGTGCACCGCGGGCGCGACCACGGCCGGTTCAGCCACCGGATGGTCGTCGCCGGTGACCGGGCGCAGGTGATCGAGCTGGTCCGTCGGATCCGTCGGGAGGCTGCGGCCGGCTACCAGATCGTCGGTGTGGCACTGCCCCAGCGCGGCCGGCTGGTCGTCGACGGCGAGCCCGTACCGGTGCTCGGCACTCTGGACTCGCTGCCCCGGATCCTCACCGACGCGCAGGCCGACTCGGTCGCCGTCACCGCGTCGTCGAGCATCACCGGTGACGCGCTGCGCCGGCTGGGCTGGGAGCTCGAGGGCACCGGCGTCGACCTGGTCGTCGCGCCTGCCCTCGCCGACGTGGCCGGCCCGCGGATCAGCATCCGGCCGGTGGCCGGCCTGCCGCTGCTCCACGTCGAGGAGCCGGAGATCGCCGGCTTCTGGCCACTGCTCCGTACGGCGACGTACTGGGTGCTGGCCCTGCTCCTGGTGATCGTGCTCTCACCCGTACTCGTCGGCATCGCCGTCTGGATCGCCGTGGACAGCCGGGGACCGGTGCTGTTCCGGCAGACCCGGGCGGGCACCGGAGGGCGGCCGTTCACCGTCTACAAGTTCCGCACCATGGCCGTCGACGCCGAGTCCCGGCTGGAGGAGCTCCGCGCGCTCAACGAGAGCGACGGACTGCTGTTCAAGATGCGCCGCGACCCCCGGGTCACCCGTTCGGGACGGTTCCTGCGCAAGTACTCCCTCGACGAGCTGCCCCAGCTGTTGAACGTGCTGCGCGGCAACATGGCGCTGGTCGGGCCGCGTCCGCCGCTGCCGTCGGAGGTCGAGGCGTACGGCGCCGACGTACGCCGGCGGCTGATGGTCCGCCCCGGCATCACCGGGCTGTGGCAGGTCAGCGGGCGCTCGGACCTGACGTGGGAGGAGTCCGTACGGCTGGACCTCTACTACGTCGAGAACTGGTCACCCGCGCTGGACATCTCGATCCTCTGGAAGACGCTGTTCGCGGTCCTGCGCGGCGGCGGAGCGTACTGAAATTCCTGGCCGCCAACCTGAATCCGGCGATTGCAGCAACCCTGATTGCACCAGATCACCCGTCCGGTCCTGAATGCGACAGTGCACAGAAACCGATGGTTGTACTGAGGGAAAGCCAGGACGGCGACCCGCACCCGCACGTGAGGAGACCCCAGGTGAGCGAGCCACATCCGGCCATGCGGTTGCTGCGGGCAGGGATCCCGCTGTCACTGCTGCTGGACCTCGCGGACCCCTCCGGGCCCGACACCTGGGCGATCATGCAGGCCGAGCGCCGCGCCGGTGAGGCCGGCCCTCCCTCCCGCCCCCGTGCGCTCGTTGCCGTCGGCCAGGCCGAAGCCCGAGGTCAGCTGCCCGACTCGGCCTAGACTCGTGGGCATGGCAGGGTCGACGTGGCAGAGCGAGCTGCGCGCGCGCGGCTACCGCCTCACGCCACAGCGCCAGCTGGTCCTCGAGGCGGTCGACCGGCTCGGCCACGCTACCCCGGACGAGCTTGTCGTCGAGGTCCGCAAGACTGCCGGCGGGGTCAACATCTCCACCGTCTACCGCACCCTGGAGCTGCTCGAGGGGCTGGGCCTGGTCACTCATGCCCACCTCGGCCACGGCGCCCCGACCTACCATGCGGTCACCGGCAACGAGCACGTGCACCTGGTCTGCCGGTCCTGCGAGCACGTCGACGAGGTGCCCCCGGAGACCGTGGCGTCGCTGGTCCTCCAGCTGCAGGCCGAACGCGGTTTTGCCGTGGACGTGGGCCATGTCGCGATCTTCGGCCTCTGCCGCGGGTGTGCAGCCGCCGCCACGACCTGACCGTCAACTCCGAACCACGGCGACTCATCACGATCGTTCGATGACGCTCGAACGGCGACGTACGCTGAGGTGGTGACGAGTCCGCTGCTTGGCCTGCCGGGTGCCGTAGCGTCCGATGCCCCCGACGCGGGCGTAGCCGCGCACTACGGTGACCCCCTGCGAGAGCAGCGCCGGCTGTCCGAGGGCGAGGGTTTCGTCGACCTGTCGCACCGAGCCGTGATCACCGTCACCGGCCCCGATCGCCTGTCCTGGTTGCACTCGCTGATCAGCCAGCACGTCAGCAACCTGCGCCCCGGCGAGGGCACCACCGGTCTCGTACTCTCGGTCAACGGCCACGTCGAGCACGTGATGGCCATGGTCGACGACGGCACCACGACGTGGATCCATGCAGAGCCTGGTACGGGCCCCGTGCTCGTCGGCTTCCTGGACTCGATGCGCTTCATGCTGCGGGTCGAGGTGGCGGAGGTGACCGACGACTGGGCCATCGTCTGGCAGCCCGTGACCACGCCGCACGAGACGTTGCTCTCGCGGCTCTCGGCCCGGGGACGCGAGTTGTTCGTACCACGGGCAGAGTTGCGCCAGACGGCCAAAAGTCTCGGCGCACCAGCAGGAGTAGCCGCGTACGAGGCCTTGCGGGTTGCCGCCGGAGAGCCTCGGCTCGGCATGGAGACCGACCACCGTACGATCCCGCACGAGGTCGGTCTGCTGGCGACGGCGGTGCACCTGGACAAGGGTTGCTACCGCGGGCAGGAGACGGTTGCCCGGGTCTACAACCTCGGCCGGCCGCCTCGGCGGATGGTCCTGCTGCACCTCGACGGCAGCCGCGAGTCGCTGCCCCGGCCCGGCGCCGACATCGTCCGGGACGGCAGGTCGATCGGCCGGCTCGGTACGGCCGTCCACCACTTCGAGCTCGGACCGATCGCCCTTGCGGTGATCAAGCGGGCGACACCCGACGGTGAGTCCGTCGACGTCGTCGAGGCAGACGGCGAGCCGATGGTCGGCGCGATCGAGGCTCTGCCGGGCTTGTCCTACGACGATCTCGAGCTGGCCCCGACCAGGCGTCCGCAGCTGGGCGTCCCACGCAGCACGCTCGGCGTGGGCTCGGCCTAGCAGCTGCCAGCGGGCAGGTTGTTCTCGGCCCACCTGGTGAGCTCGGCGAGCGCCGGCAGCAAGGCTGCCCCGGCCTCGGTGAGGGTGTAGCTCACCGCGATCGGCGGCCCCGGATCGACCGCTCGCCCGATCAGGCCGGCCTTGGCGAGCTCGGCCAGCCGCTCCGAGAGCACCGAGTCGCTGATGCCGGCGACCGCTCTGCGCAACTCGGAGAAGCCTGCCGGTCCGGCGATCAGGGTGCCGAGAAGTACGCCGTTCCAGCGCTTTCCGAGGAACTCGAAGGCACGGGTCAGTGCCGCGTCACAAGTCCGCGGCTCGTGCGTCACGTCGTGATCCTTCGCCATCCCCTTCAGCGTACCGGCGAGGGGTGTGCTCAGGTTGATCTTTTCGGGGGGCTGCCCGGCCGCTGTGCCGAAGCGAGCTCGCGGTAGTCCTTGGTGAGCAGGGACAGCGCATGCTCCCAGTGCGTGGGGTCGGCCGCCTCGCGCATGACGGCAAGCACGGCTGCCACGCCACGACGGGTCTCGTCCTCGTTCAGCCCGGTCCTGCGGCTCACCTGCCCGACGAACTCGGTCAACGCCATCGGGTGCGCCGCCCCGTCGTGCCGGGGAAGGTTGGCGGAGAGCCATCCCGGCGACGTGACCTCCAGCCGCTCGAGCTCTCCGTCGCTGATCTGGCCGGCGATCGTGTCCAGGGTCGCACGGGACAGGTCCGCCGCTTCCTCCTTCGACAGTCCCACACGCTGAGCGACGGCCGCGTAGAAGCTTCTCTCGTCCACGGTGCTGCCTCCGGTTCGGCTCCCGGTGGTCCGCCCGAGAGCAAGGGCGGCGAAAATCGGTGCGCCCTGTCAGGGGTACGGGGCCGTTAGCCGTCTACCCCGCGCGACCGACGAGGAACTGCCGATCATGGCGTGGCTGCCCGCGTCAGCGGGGGTCGCGGGTGTCGAGGATGAGCGTCATCGGCCCGTCGTTGACCAGCTCCACCGCCATGTCGGCGCCGAACCGGCCGGTCTCGACCCGCGCCCCCTCCGCCCGCAACGTGGCGACGACGTGGTCGACCAGCGGCTCGGCCACCGGTCCGCCGGCCGCACCCAGCCACGAAGGGCGCCGCCCCTTGCGGGTGTCGCCGTACAACGTGAACTGACTGATCACCAGCATCGGCGCGCCGAGGTCCTCGGCCGACCGCTCCTCGGCCATGATGCGCAGCCGAAAAGTCTTACGTGCCAAGGCTTCTGCCTCCGCGACGGTGTCATCGTGCGTGACGCCCACGAGCAGGACCAGGCCGGGCTCGTCGAAGCTGCCGAGGACCTCGCCGTCGACGGTGACGCTCGCCCTGCTGACACGTTGGAGGATGCAGCGCATCTCGCCATGATGCCGTACGGGGACCGTGAGCAGCCTCAGCGGCCGAAGAGTCCCTTGCGCTTGCCCTTGCCGGCGGCTGTGGCAGAGTGCGACGACCCGCCGGGACGAGGCGACGGCGCCCGCGGTGCGGACGGGCCGGAGCCACCGGAGGGATCGTCCTCCAGGCCGAGCGAGGACAGCTCACGCATCAGGCTGGCGGTGTCGGCGAAGTCCGACATGCCGCCGGCGAACGCCGGCTCCCGCTCCTCCTCGACGACCTCCGGCTCCTCCTCCAGCACGTACACCGCAGGCTCTTCCGTCGGGTGGGCGCTGACCTCCGAGAACATCGAGGCGGGCGAGGCATCGTTCTGGAAGCTGGCGAACTCGGACAGGTCGTCGAGGGAGGGGGCGAGCTCGTACAGCGGAGCCGGCGGCGCGGACGGCTCGGGCATGGTCGGCTCGGGGTAGCCGGGCTGGTACGTCGGCGGGGGCGGCGGTTCGCTGATCCGCGCCGCTTCCTCGGACAGCTGCCGGACGGCTTCTTCGGCGGCGAGGCGCGCCGCTTCGTCGGCCGCGGCCTGCTCGGCGGCCAACCGTGCCTGCTCGGCCTCCAGGGCCGCCCGCTCTGCCGCGAACTCTGCCGCGAGGCGGGCGTTCTCCGCTTCGATGGCCTGGCGCGCTGCTTCGGCTGCGGCGGCCTGCTCGGCGGCGAGGCGTGCGGCCGCGGCCTCCTGCTCCGCAAGGCGTACGGCTTCCGCTTGCTCGGCGGCGATGCGTGCTGCTTCGGCGGCGGCTTCCTGCGCGGCGGCGAGGCGCGCGGCCTCAGCCTCCTCGGCGACGCGTGCCGCTTCGGCCTGCGCGGCGGCGATGCGTGCGGCCTCAGCGGCTGCTTCTTGCTCGGCGGCGATGCGTGCGGCTTCTTGCGCTGCGGCCAGGCGCGCAGCGTCAGCCTCTTCGGCGACACGTGCCGCTTCGGCCTGCTCGGCGGCCATGCGCGCGGCTTCGGCAGCAGCAGCCTCTTGCTCGGCGGCGATGCGTGCTGCTTCGGCGGCTGCTGCCTCCTGCTCCGCGGCTGCTGCCTCCTGCTCCGCGGCCAGGACGATCTCGTGCTGAGCCCAGGCCAGCTGCTCGGCCTCGGCGACCTCGACGGCGAGCCGATCCGCGTACTCCGCCCAGGCGGCTTCCTCGACGGAGGCGCGCAGGGCGAGCAGCCACTCGGTGTGCTCCGCCCAGGCGGCGTCCTCGACGGAGGCGCGCAGGGCCAGCAACCACTGCTCGTGCTCGGCCCACGCGGCTGCTTCAACAGAGCTGCGCAAGGCGAGCAGCCACTCGGTGTGCTCCGCCCAGGCGGCTTCCTCGACGGAGGCACGCAGGGCGAGCAGCCACGTGGTGTGGTCCGCCCAAGCGTCGATCTCCGCTGCGGCGACCTCGGCAGCGAGGCGCTCCGCGTACTCGGCCCAGGCCTCCTCGGCGGCGGCGGCAACCTCGGCGGCCAGCCGCACTCCGTACTCAGCCCAGGCCTCGACCTCGGCGAGCAGGACGGCTTCGGCGAGCTCGGCGAGCCACTTCTCGTGCTCCTCGTGCGCGTCGAACTCCGCCGACATCCGCGCGGCCTTGAGCCACAGGGCGTGGTGGGACCAGGCGATCTCCTCGGAGGCGGCCCGTTCGGCCAGCTCCCGGGTCGTCTGCTCCTCGATGCTGAGCCGCTCGGTCTCGCGGCGCTCGTTCTCGGCGCGGACCGACTGCAGGTCGACGACGGTGGCGAGCTCGTCCTCGACCGGAAGGCCGGCCGCCCGGCGCCGCTCGGCCTCGGCGGCGGCGTGCGCGGCAGCCAGCTCGGCGGCGGCCGCTGCCCGGATCCGGTCCCGGCGCTCCTGCTCCTCAGGCGAGAGCTGGGGCTTGTCGGGCTCGGCGTTCTTGGCCTTCTTGCGCGGGCGGGCGGACTGCTCGAACGGGTCGTAGTCGGCCTGCTGGGGGCCGAGCAGGTTCGACAGCGCCTCGGACACCCGCGCGATCGACTGCCCGAAAAGGTCGTCCGGGTCGCTCGAGTACGTCTCGATCCGTTCCGGCTTGGGCTGGTCGGTGACCGGCACCGGTCCCATCGGCAGGTCGCTCGGGATGAGCGCGGAGGTGTCGAGCTGCTCGCGGTTGCCGTAGGCGACCGAGGTGATCAGCCTGGCGAGCTCGCCCAGGTCGGTGTCCTCGGCAGAGCCGGCCACGGCCGGGGTCTCGACCGGTCCGACGTCCTCCGCCTCGATGACGACATCTTCGTCGACGGGTCCGGAGATGACCTCCTCGGGCTCGGCCGGCGTACGGGGCCTGCCGCCGAACGCGCTGATCAGCCGGGAGGCGACCGCGCCTGCAGGTGCCTCCTCCTCGACCAGCTCAGGGGCTTCGGGTGCCTGGGGGGTGGAGCTCAGCGCTGCGGTGACGGCGGCAGTGATGTCGCCCATGTTGGCGTACGGCGCGGTCTCCTCGACGGTCTCGACCGTCTCGACCGGGACCTCGTACGGGACCGGCGCAGCGCTCGCCTCGGCGGCCAGGTCCTCCTCGACGTCGAGCAAGCCGGCCTGGACGAGGCGGAAGACGATCTGGCCGGCCTCGTACAGCGTGTAGCCGCACTCGCGGGCCAGCTCGGCAAGGGCCCGCTCGTTGTCGACCTTGCACAGCAGCGACCACGCGTCGGCGTCCAGCATGATGTCGGCGGAAGCGGGGGCGCGGCTGGAGAGTACGGGGACGGCGGCGGGCCCGTGGACGGTCTCGGCGATCTGGGTCCACTGCGAGTGGCGCGCGGCCACCTCGGCCAGCAGCTCGGCGACGGGCATCGCCGGGGCGACGTCCTCGCGGGCCTTCTCGTTCTTGCGGAAGCGCCAGCGGCCGACGGTCCAGCGCATCAGGTCGCTCATCGAGTCGCGGACCTGCTCGACGACGAACGCCTCGACCACCGGCTGCTCGACGAAGCCGAGGTGGACCAGCAGCTCACCCAGCCGCCAGCCCTGCAGCTCGTTGCGCTGGGCCTCGAGGGCCTCGGCGAGGGCTTCGGGGGCGAGGGCTCCGGAGGAGACCAGGCGGGCGCCGAGCGAGGGGCGGCGGCCAGGCGCCAGGACGGAGTAGATCAGACCGGCCTTGACGTAGACCAGAGCCTCGTCGCCGTCGGTGTCGATGATGTGCAGGCAGCCGGACATGGACTCGGTCGCGAGCTCCGTCAACAGCGACGTCAGGGCTGTGGTCGTGAGGTCGCCCTTCAGCAGCACTGCGACCTCCTCGCCGTTGTCCTGTTGGTGTCGTCTCGTCCACCACGCGGCCCGCCGTCTCCCGCATGCTCAGTGGGCATCGGCACGGGAGGGCTCGTTCCTAAGCCGAAAGGGTCAACGGAACGGAGCAAATCGGGTGGCAACATCGCCGCTGTCTGCCGGGCGTCGGGCCCGATGTCGTACGAGATGCGCGCCCGCCCCCGTACGATGCTCTCGGGCGTACCGCAGCAGCGTGAAGGGGTAGATCGACGATGACCGACGACCTGGGCGTGATGACCGGCGGACACCGCCGCATCGATCGCTTGCTCGGCGAGCAGCACGACCTGGCCGCGCTGGGCATGGACGACCTGCGCCAGCTGCGGGCCGACGCGGAGCAGGAGGAGACCGACGCGTCCTACGTGCGCCGGCTGCTCCAGGGCCGCATCGACATCGTCGAGGCCGAACGGGCGGGGCGCAGGGGCGAGAGCTCCGGCGACCTGGTGTCCAACCTGGCCAGGATCCTGACCGCGGACGAGGGCGCGCCCTCCGGTCCGCGGGGGCTGGGCCGGCACTCCACGCTCGAGCCCTCGCGTGCCGACGAGCACCGCCGGCACGTCGAGGCGCTGGTCGCCGACGTCGACCTCTCCGACGTCTCCGCCCGCACCGATGACGAGCTCGGGGCCGCGGTCGCTGCCTACCGCGAGGAGGAGCACCGGATCTCCACCGTCCGCAAGCAGCTCCAGGCGCTGATGGACGCGTGCAGCGCCGAGGTCACCCGCCGTTACCGGCAGGGCGAGGTCGACGTCTCCTCCGTGCTGCCGACCGACGAGACGCTGGGCTGACCCGACAGCCTGGGCTTCCTCGGCCTGAGCCCCCCGAGGCTCAGACCGGGACCGCACGGACCCCACGTCGGCCGAAGGGAGTCCGCGGTGGACTGGGGTCAGACCGCGACCCGGGCCTGCCAGAACGGGTCGGCCGGCGGCGGGTCGGCCAGCTGGGTGCGCGGGCAGGTGGCGAGGGTGAGCCCCGCGGAGCGCAGCGCCTCGTCGACCAGGCCGTCGACGGAGATGCCCTTCGAGGCCCCGTACGAGGTGATCGTGACCTTGTAGATCGTGATCTGGTGCCGGATCGGGCGGTCGTAGATCACGGCGACCGAGCCGATCAGCTGGGCGTTGCCACGCATGCCGCCGAGACCGTTCCAGGCCCGGTCGTAGCGCTGCCACACCGAGGACGTCGCGTTCCAGACGCCGCCCCGGGACACGTCCTGGTCGTTGAGCGCCCGGAGCACGCTGGCGGCGCTGGCCTCGGACAGCACGGCAGACGGCCGGATGACCTGTTCCAAAGCCATGTGACGCTCCCCGATCTGGTGGTGTAGAGATCCTTTCGACGGTTCGCTAGGCAGATCTGAAGGCGGCGGAACGGCGTAGCGAGGGTTCCACCCGTTCGGCCTACTGTGGTGGACCCGGTCAACGCGGCTGAAAGGTGATCTTGTGTCCCGCAAGGGGTGGGTGCTGTTCCTTTCCCTCTCCGTGATCTGGGGGGTGCCCTACCTGCTGATCAAGATCGCCGTCGGGGCGCTGCACCCGAGCGTCGTGGTCTTCCTGCGTACGGTGATCGGGGCGGCGCTCCTGCTGCCCTTCGCCGGCATGCGGGGCGAGCTCAGGGCGGTGTTCCGGCACTGGCGGGCGCTCCTGCTGTTCGCGTTCGTCGAGATCACCGCGCCGTGGCTGCTGCTGACCGAGGCCGAGCGCAAGGTGACCAGCTCGTTCGCCGGGCTGCTGGTTGCGGTGGTCCCGCTGATCGGAGCCGTCCTCGCCGTGCTCATCGGCTCCAGCGACCGGCTGAGCCGCGGCCGGCTGGTCGGGTTGCTGATCGGCTTCGCCGGCGTCGCGGCCCTGCTCGGCATCGACCTGCAGGGGGCTCACGGCCAGGCGCTGGCGTCGGTGTTCATCCTGCTGACCGCGGTCGGCTACGCGGCCGGCCCGATGGTCGTCGACCGGTCGCTGTCCGACGCGCCGGCCCTCGGCGTCATCGCGGTCTCCCTCGGGCTGAACGCGATCGTCTACCTGCCGTTCGCGCTCCACGACGCGCCCACCTCGATGCCGTCCGCCAGCGTCGTGTGGTCGGTCATCGGGCTCGGCGCGTTGTGCACGGCGATGGCGTTCCTGGTGTTCTTCGCACTGATTGCCGAGGTCGGCCCGCAGCGGGCGACGGTGATCACCTACCTCAACCCGGCGATCGCCGTCCTGCTCGGGGTCAGCCTGCGTGGCGAGGCCTTCACGACCGGCATGGCCATCGGCTTCCCGCTCGTACTCCTGGGCTGCTGGCTGGGTACGGGCCGCCGCCGGGAGGTCGCCGAGGCGCCGGTGCCACTCGAGGCCCGAAGCGCGTGAGCGGGCGGTTGGATAATCAGCGGATGAGCGATGACGGCACCCTGGCCCGCGTCTGCGGTCCAGACGATCTCGACCGGGTCGTCGAGATCCTGGCCGGCGCGTTCTACGACGACCCGACCTGGGCGTGGGCGTTCCCCGACCCGGCGCTGCGCGCCGAGCAGCAGCGGCGGATGTTCCGGCTCTACGTCGAGGGGGCGGCCCGCTACCCGTCGGTGTGGCTCAACGCCGACGCCACGGCGACGGCGGTGTGGGTCCCGCCGGGCGGCAGCGAGATGTCCGAGGAGCAGGCCGCGCTGGTCGAGCCGCTGCTGGTCGAGATGCTGGGCGACGACGCCCCGCGGGTGCTGGCGCTGGTCGAGGCGTTCGAGGAGGCCCACCCGCACGACGTCGACCACTACTACCTCACCCTGCTCGGCACCGATCCGGCGCACCGGGGCAGGGGGGCCGGCCTGCGGCTGCTCGAGGACACGTTGCAGCTCGCCGACGACGACCGGAGGCCCGCTTATCTCGAGGCGAGCAACCCGGTCAACATTGCACTCTACGAACGGTACGGATTCGCGCCGTACCAGACGTTTTCGGTGCCCCACGGCCCGACGGTGACCACGATGTGGCGCGACCCGCGCTGACAGCACGGCCACAGGTTGGGCCAGCTCGCCTGCCGCCCAAAGAATAGCAATGTTGCGCGTAGATCCAGCGGTGGAGGGGCTCGAGTTTGCGCAGTCGCGCATTTCCTTTCGGCGAGCTTGCAGTCATTCTCATCCAGCCCATAGGCCACCTGACGCTAGAGTATGCCCTTCGTGCTCAGT
>JAWWOL010000273.1:0-7239 GCA_033851695.1 Frankiales bacterium | reverse complement strand
ACCGCTTGCTCAACGTCGCAGGACCAGGCCCCTCGCAGCCAGTTCCACAAGGCCTCGCCGTCGTTGCCCCTGACGCCGGCGAGTGCCGCATCGACGACCGGTCACAACGGCCTGTACGTCACGACCGACAACAACCAGGTCCTGAGCACAGCGGTCCGGCAGGTCCGCGGCCAGCAGATGACCTTCCACTGGGACGACCTGCTTCAGTACGAGCAGCAGGCGGGCATCGCCGCGAACCAGGAGGCCAAGGAGTACCGACTGCAGTACTCGACCAGCGGCAACTGGCTGGACGACGCGGCGACCACCACCGTGGTCACTGACGCCACCCACTGGACCAAGCTGGACGGTTCGCTGGCTGACGGCGGCTACTACTGGCGTGTGGCTCCGGTCGACGGCAGCGGCAACCTGCTCTCCTGGAGTGCCGTGCAGACCGTCGTCAAGGGCACCGTCTCGCCGTCGGTCTCGATCGCCGACAGCGGCCTGCTCGCACCGACCAGCGCGGTCACCCTGCAGTTCCAGGCGCCCGTGTCGGGTGTGACCTCAGCCAGCCTGGGTCTCAAGCGGGTCGGCGGCGGCATCATCCCCGGCCACATCGTGTGGCCGGCACCGACGCCGTCCCTCGCGACCTTCACCCCGGACCAGCCGCTGCTGCCCGGCGACAAGGTCGTCCCGTGGGTCACGTCCGCCGTCGTTGACCTGGCGGGAAACCCGGCCCGGGCCTCCTCCGCGACCTCGACCGTCGACCCCACCGTCGACAGCGTGGCCGCGGTCATCACCGAGAGCTGGAGCAAGATCAGCACGGGCCACGCCAGCGGCGGCAGCTATGCCAAGGCGGCGGGGGCCCGGGACCAGATCGACTTCTCCTTCACCGGCAGCGCCGTCAAGCTCGTGGGCATCCGCACCACCGACGGCGGCTACGGCCTCGTGTCGGTGGACGGCGTCCCGAAGAAGACGGTCAACTTCCACGCGTCGAAGACCACGTACGGGGTCGTGCTGTACTCAGCACTGCTCAGTGAGGGTCACCACGTGCTCTCGGTACAGGTCAAGGGATCGCACCCGAAGGGCTCGAAGGGCAATGCGGTCAACGTGGACGCGCTCAAGGTCGACGGTCGGTCCATCCAGCAGAGCTCGGCCTCGCAGCACTGGGCGCGGCACCGCTCGACCGACGCCTTCAAGGGCTCCTACGACGCCGAGGCGAGCTACGTGAGCACCTGGCACGGCAGCAAGCCCACGGTAGCCACGAGCTTCGCCGGGAATGCCGTGCACATCGTCGGCTGCAAGTCGCCCGACGGCGGCAAGTATGCGGTCTACGTCGACGGCAAGCTGAAAGCAACCGGCGACGCGTTCCAGAAGTTCACCAGCTGCAACAAGGTGCTGGTCCGCATCAACGGACTCAGCTCCGCCAAGCACACGGTGACCGTCGCGCCCTTGGGCACCCACAGCAAGGTCTCAACCGGCACCAAGGTCTCGGTCGACGCGATCGTCGCCAGCTGACCTGAGACCCCACGCACCAGGCCCGTCCCCAACAGGGGGCGGGCCTTGCGTGTATGTCAGCCGGGCAGCAGCTGGTCGGCCAGTGCCCGGAGGGCCAACAGGTAGGAGCGCTGACCGAATCCGGCGATCGTGCCGGCAACGATCCCGGAGACCACGCTGTGATGCCGGAACTCCTCCCGGGCCTGCGGGTTGGACAGGTGCACCTCGACGACGGGCACGGTGACCAGGCCGACGGCGTCGT
Organism: Frankiales bacterium; assembly: GCA_033851695.1. Lineage (GTDB taxonomy): Bacteria > Actinomycetota > Actinomycetes > JAWWOL01 > JAWWOL01 > JAWWOL01. The sequence goes on along the minus strand of JAWWOL010000273.1, from coordinate 5,504 downwards.
GCAGCGCGTAGGAGTAGTGGCCCCATGCACCCGGGTTGAGCACCACGGCGGCAGCCTCGTCGGCCGCGCGGTGCAGCAGCCGGATCATCTCGGCCTCGTCGTCGGTCTGCGCCATCACGACGGTCAGGCCGAGCTCGCCGGCGGTCCGTTCGCAGGCCGCCACGAGGTCTGCATAGCTTGCGCTGCCGTAGATCTCAGGCTCGCGGGTGCCGAGGCGGCCGAGGTTGGGACCGGAGAGTACGTGGACCGGCTTCACGACGCCACCTCCGCATAGGCCTGCTCGAGCAGGGTCACCTCAGGTGCCTCGTAGACGAACGGGTCTGCCAGACCGCGCAGCAGGACGAACCTCAGCATCGAGCCGCGGGACTTCTTGTCGACCCGCATGGAGTCGAGAAGCGCAGGCCAGGCAGCCCTCTCGTACGAGACCGGCAGACCGAGCGAGCTCAGCACGGCGCGGTGCCGCGCTGCGGTCGCTGCGTCGAGAAGGCCTGCCAGCCTTGCGATCTCGGCCGCGTAGACCAGACCCACCGACACCGCTGCCCCGTGCCGCCACCGGAAGTGCTCGACCCGTTCGATGGCGTGCGCCAGGGTGTGGCCGTAGTTGAGGATCTCGCGCAGACCCTGCTCGCGCAGGTCGGCTCCGACCACCTCGGCCTTGACCCGGATGCTGCGCTCGACCAGCTCGCGCAACACCGGGCCGTCGGGGTCGAGCGCCGCAGCGGGGTCGGCCTCCACCAGGTCGAGGATGACCGGGTCGGCGATGAAGCCGGCCTTGACCACCTCGGCCATGCCCGTGGACAGCTCGACGGCCGGCAGGGTCCGCAGCAGGTCGAGGTCGCAGAACACCGCGGCCGGCGGGTGGAACGCTCCGACCAGGTTCTTGCCGGCGGCCACGTTGATGCCGGTCTTGCCACCGACGGCGGCGTCGACCATGGCGAGCAACGTGGTGGGCACCTGCACGACGCGTACGCCGCGCAGCCAGCTCGCCGCGACGAACCCGGCGAGGTCGGTCGCCGCTCCCCCACCCAGCCCGATGACTGCGTCGTTGCGGGTCATCGACCGGGCCCCCAGAGCGTCCCAGCACGCGCCGGCGACGCCGAGCTCCTTGGCCGCCTCGCCATCAGGAACCGCATGCGTCTCCGGGTCGAATCCGGCCGCCAGCAGGACGTCGGTCAGCGACCCCGCGAGCCCGGTCACGGCCACCGGATGGATCACGGTGACCCGGCACGGATTGCCCAGCGCAGCAGGGATCTCGTCGAAAAGCCCACGCCCGACCACGACGTCGTACGGGGAGGCGCCGGCCACCGGGATCACCGTCGCCCCGGTCACGACAGCGCCGCCAGCACGGAGGCGGTGACCTCGGCGACCTCGCGGCCGTCGGTCGGGACCGTCACCGTGGCCACCTGCTGGTAGACCGGACGGCGGGCGTCGAGCATGGCGAGGAGCTGGCCGCGTGGGTTGCCGAGCAGCAACGGCCGGTCCCTGGCCATCCCGACCCGCGAGGCGGCGTCGGCCAGACCCACGTCGAGGAAGACGACCCGGTGACCGGCGAGCAGCTCGCGGGTGGTCTCGTCGAGCACGGCTCCCCCACCCAGGGCGAGGATCCCGTCGTGGGCCGCCAATGCCTCGGCGACAGCGGTGGCCTCGAGCCGGCGGAACGCGTCCTCGCCGTCAACCAGGAAGATGTCCGCGACCGTACGGCCGGTGGCAGCCACCACGTCGGCGTCGGTGTCGCGGAAGCCGACGCCGAGGGCCCGCGCCACCTCCCGGCCAACGGTCGTCTTGCCGGAGCCAGGGGCACCGACGATGACGGCGATCGGTGCGCTCACCGGATCACCAGGGCGGCGAGGTAGCCCTCGACGTTGCGCCGGGTCTCGGTCACCGAGTCGCCACCGAACTTTTCGAGCAGGGCGTCGGCGAGCACCAGCGCCACCATCGCCTCGGCGACGACACCCGCGGCCGGCACGGCACACACGTCACTGCGCTGGTTGATGGCCACCGCCGGCTCGCCGGTCGCGACGTCCACCGTGCGCAGTGCCCGCGGCACGGTCGAGATCGGCTTCATCGCGGCGCGAACCCGCAGCACCTCGCCGGTGGACATGCCGCCCTCGATGCCGCCGGCCCTCGCCGTGACCCGCCTGATGCCGGCGCCCTCGTCGACGATCTCGTCATGAGCCAGCGAGCCGCGGCGGCGGGCGACGTCGAAGCCGTCGCCGACCTCGACACCCTTGATGGCCTGGATGCCCATGAGCGCACCGGCAAGCCGGCTGTCCAGCCGCCGGTCCCAGTGGACGTGGCTGCCGAGCCCCGGCGGCAGGCCGTGGACGACCACCTCGACGATGCCGCCCAGGGTGTCGCCGTCCTTGCGGGCGGCGTCGATCTCGGCGACCATCGCCGCGCTGCCGCCCGGGTCGAGGCAGCGCACCGGGTCCGCGTCGATGGCGTCCCGGTCGCCGATGTCGGGCACCCGCGCGTCGGCGGGGACTGCCGCGCCGCCGATGCTCACCACGTGGCTGACCAGCTCGACGCCGGCGGCCTGCTGCAGGAAGGCCTGGGCGACCGTGCCGAGCGCGACGCGCGCCGCGGTCTCGCGGGCGCTGGCCCGCTCGAGCACCGGCCGGGCGTCGTCGAAGCCGTACTTCTGCATGCCGACCAGGTCGGCGTGCCCCGGCCGCGGCCGGGTCAGCGGGGCGTTGCGGGCCAGGCCCTCGAGCTCCTCCGCCGGCACCGGATCCGGGGACATGACGGTCTGCCACTTCGGCCACTCGGTGTTGCCGACCCGGATGGCGATCGGGCCGCCCATGGTCCGACCGTGCCGGACCCCACCGAGGAACTCGACCTCGTCGCGCTCGAAGGCCATCCGGGCGCCCCTGCCGTAGCCGGCCCTGCGCCGGCTCAGCTGGTCCGCCACCAGTTCTGATGTCGTCGCGACATCGGCGGGCAGGCCCTCGAGCACCGCCACCAGAGCAGGCCCGTGCGACTCACCGGCCGTCAACCACCGCAGCATGAAACGGAGTCTTTCACGTCGGAGTTGCCAACCGGCCCTGCTGTCTCACCTGTCGTGGGCATGTCGGGCACGCCGAAGGCCCCGGTCACCGGACCGGGGCCTTCGGGGTGCTCGGGTGGGACGGTCAGCCGACGTAGGTCTGGCCGATGTGCAGGTCGAACGTCTGGTCACCCAGCTGGAAGGTCGCCGAGCCGTCGTCGGGAGCGATAGCCAGGACCTTGAGCGAAGCTCCCGCGGTGTCACCGGTCTTCAGCGCGTACTGGGCACCGGAGTACGTGACCGCGACGTACGGAGTCGTTCCGTGGAACGCGATCGCCTTGAGCACCACCAGCACCTGAGGCTGTGGCGTGGTCGTGACCGGGGTGACGGGCGCGGTCGTGGGCGTGCCTCCGGTGGGAAGGCCGGTCGGCAGCCCGGTCGGCAGCCCGGTCGGGCCGACGACGCTGCCAGGGGACGTCGTGGTGACTGTCGGCGCGGTGGTCGTGACGGTGGGCTTGGCCGACGTGGTGGCCGGCGCCGGTGGCGACGTCACGAGCGCCCGGAACGGGTCCCGGCCGACGTCGCCCTTGAAGGTGCGCACCGGCGCAGTCGGCTTTCCGACCGGGATGACGGTCGCGGTCGCGGACGGGGTGGCGGTCGCGTGGTGGACCGGGGTGAGAGCGGTCGGGGTGGAACCGCCGCCGCCACCCAGGAACAGGTAGCCGCCGACCAGTGCGAGGGCGGCCAAGGCGACCCCACCACCGATGAGCACCCGCGGGTCACGGGCCGGCGCCGAGTCCTCCGGCTGCTCCTGCGTAGGCGCACCGTATCCGCCCATGGGAACTTCGCTCATTGTCTTGGACTCCTACTTCGTCGGTGCCGGCGTGGCGGGCGCGGCAACCGCTGCTGCGGCCGCTGCTGCTGGCGAGTACATGGCGAAGACCTGGCCGTTGATGGCGACGGTGAGCGTGTCGGCGTCCGGCACGACCTGGGTAAGCCGGTCGAGCTCGGCCTGCGCCGCCGCGGCACTGCCGGGGACCGGCTTGGCGGTGGACTTCGCAGCCTTGGAGCCGGTCGTGCTCTTGGTCGAGGACGTCCCAGGGGCGCTACCGCCCTTTGGTGCGGTTGTGGCACCTGCACCGGCGACCTTGCTGCCGGCGCCGGTCGCGCTCTTGGTGAACGTCAGCCCATTGATGAGCATGGCGCGCTGCATGCCCTCGAGGGTGTGGATGAACATCTCGAGGTCGAAGTAGTTGCCCGTGACCGTCAGGTTGAGCGGGATCTGGTAGAGCTGGTTCGCTCCAGCCTTGGGGGCGGTTGCAGCGCTGGTTCCCGCGTTGGCAGCGCCCGAGGCCACCGGCGCCGGCGCAGGCACCACCGACGAGGGCGCCAGCACCGGCGCCCCGGGGGTGATCACCTGGAGGTCGACGTTGGCTGCGTCAGCGGCGTGTGACAGGTCGTCCAGGAGGTTGGCCGCCTGCATGTCCGGCGGCAGCCTCTTGGCGATGGCCGCCAGCGCCGCCTGCTCACCGGGCAGCTCTGCGGCCTCCGACTTCAGCTGGGCGATCTTGGTCTTGAGCGTGGCATTGGCACTGTCCACAGAAGATGCCTGGGCATTCAGCGCCGCGACCGAGGACCGCTGCGGACTGATCAGGAACTGCCAACCTCCAGCCACCACGACGAGTACGGCCACCAGTGCGATCACCAGTGTCTGCTTGGTCTTGTCCATGTCAGTTTCCCGCCGGCTGGGTGGGCGTCGTGGGGGTTGTCGAACTCGTCGCGAGTCCAGTCGCGGAGGGCCGCCCGGTCGAGTCGACCGATTCCGTGACGGAGAACGTGACCAGGCTGTGTCCGGCGACGGCCGTTGCGTCCTTGGCGGAGGAGGTGACCACCGGCTTGGCCGACAGGCCCTTCTCCTTGGCCAGCGCCCGGAGCAGGTCTGCGACGTCGTAGTGGCTGACGGCAGTTCCGGTCAGTGTGATCGAGCCGATCGCCGCCGGGTCACTCAGCGGCGATGCCGCCGTTGTGGCCACGGTGGTCGGCGCGGCGATTGAGTTCATCGCCAGGCCGGTGAACCAGTAGTTGCCGGCCAAGGAGACCGACATGTCCTGGAGGTAGCGCGACCAGAGAATCTGCGAGCTGAGGGCGCTGTCCAGGGTGGCCTTGGCGCTGAGCACCTGGTTCTTCACCTGGGTCACGTTCTGCAGGCTGTTGAGCTGGGTGTTGAGCGCCGCGGTCTTGGACCTGGACGTGTCGAGCGCGGTCTGCGCCGTCGCCACGCCCCCTTGCGCCTGGTAGTAGACCGCACCGACGGCGAGCGCAGTCAACGCGACCGCGCCGGCGGCACCGAGCCGGTACTGCTTGAGCGTGCGAGCCTCGGCGATCTCCGGGGGGAGAAGGTTGACCCGTGGCAGGGTCCGCGTGCCGACGACTGTCGTCTGGGTCGTCATCAGGCCACCCCCATCGCAAGACCGACCGGAACGGCGACGAGGGGTTCGACATAGCCGAGCTGCTCAGA